>NZ_JBQSXN010000024.1:0-38613 GCF_052378235.1 Psychrobacter sp. AOP3-A1-26 | reverse complement strand
TTAGTAAATAATAATGATGTTAATAGTAAGATTTTGAACAAGTGATTTTTTATGGATCAATATAACAACGCTAACAATACTGCTCATGACTTAGAGAATGTCGGTCATACCTATAGTGGGGATTATAATAATGATTATGGCCATACTAGCCCTGCTAATTTAGCGAATGATTTAACTCAAAACAATGCTAATAAGTCGGAAGAACCACCTGCGATTCGTATCAAATTAAACGGTCAGTATCTGATAGAAGCGTCGGCAGGTACTGGTAAGACATGGACCTTAACCGGTATTGTGCTGCGATTATTAATCGAAGCCAAACGTGCGCCTGAGCATATTATTGCCACTACTTTTACTCGTGCCGCTGCTGCTGAGATGCGCCAGCGTATCCATGATCGTTTGGTTGATTTTTATCAGCTTTTACAGTGGCTCAATAACGTCCAGGCAAATCCAGAGACTCATCACATTCTCTACCCGCAGCTTACGGTAACTCATACTAAAAATGATACTCGAGCGGCGAATGCAGAGCCGTTAGACCAAGATTTATTAATCAAAGAATCATTAATCAAAGAGTCGTTGGATAAAAAGCCAGCGGACAAAAAAGTAAGCCCAGAGCAAAGGCAGCTACGTAAAGAGTGGTTAGAAAAAAAGGCTCAGTTGTCAGGTAATGCAGATCTAATGGCTGACCCTATCAATAGTTACTTGTTGACCTATCTATTAGACCATACCGAAGATTACCCATTGGCTGATGCCATGAGACGCTGCGCTCTGGTGCTAACCACACTCGATAAGCTGTTTGTTGGTACTTTAGATAGCTTGTCACAAAAATGGCTGTCTGAGTATAGTGCTGAGACCGGGCACCAGCAAGGCATGCAAATCAGCGACCAAGAGCAGATAGTGATAGAAAGCATTATTCATGATGCTGTACGTGCCCATCACAGCTATTTGTATAACCACCAGCCTGAGATTTATCAATTATTGCAGCATACCAACCGCTTGACGGCGCCTGCCGATCATATTGGCGTTGCCCAAAAATCACTCCAATTTATCTCAACGCCCATCGAAGATGTCGAAATGGGTGAGGAGATAGACTTTGTTGCTTATCAGCAGGCACTAGAAGCTTTTAAGCAGTGTGACTTAAAGGATATCGAACCGTATTTTGATAAAGATTATCGTAAAGCACAAGGCTTCAATGCCCGAGCTAGCATTGGCACAAGAGCAGAGACGATATTCAGTATCAGGTCTGCTGTCGAACAGTATGATAACGCTTTCTTTGCCAATTTAGATGAAGATGCGCAAAAGTTTTATGAGGCAGTGCCTTATGTTTTTTTGAGTAAGGATGATGGCGGTAAAGGCTTTAATACAGGTAAAGAAGAGCAGCGCCTTGCTTTTATTAATCTTGAAAGCATGCAGGCATTAAGAGCGATACAAGAATATGCCAATCAGATAGAGATGTATCTTGACGCGCTTATAGAAAACCTTAATCGTGACATCGCATTGAAGGTGCGCCAAAAACTCCCATCGATATTAGAAGCACGCCGTGAGACGACTTTTGCCTTACAAATGGTACGCCTAAATCAAGCGCTAGCAGGTAAGCAAGGTGAGCGGCTGGCACGTTATATTCGTCATCATTATCCTGTGGCCTTGATTGATGAGTCGCAAGATATCAATGGTGAGCAAGCGCGCATGATTGAGCGCATTTACTTGTCTAAAAATGCTGACAGTAATAAAGATAATGCTAATCAAAGAGGCAGTCGCGGCTTCTTATTGCTCGTCGGTGATCCAAAACAAGCGATTTATGGTTTTCGTGGTGGTGATGTTGCCAACTATAACGCCATGAAAGCCAAGTTTGCTAAAGATACTATTATGAGCTTGGATATCAATCGGCGCTCTAATGAGCGTTTGATTACCGCCTTAAACCATTGGTTTGGTAGACCAGCTCCTGTAGCGGATTCACAAGATGTTGGTTTTGACAAAGCCAGTCAGTTAGCGCAGTTGGGTAAGAGTATCTACTACCAGCATATTACAGCGGCAAATACCAATCCGCGACTCTCATGGCAAATACCTACAGAAGGAAAAATAAAAGAAGGACAAGTAAAGGCGTCATCAGAAAATCTGGATGTTTTATCTAGCAGCCCTGTTAGTGTGATTCATCTGCCGTATGATAAACAAGCCAAGTACGATGCGTGTGAGCTCGCTGCCTTACATATCGCCGCGTTGCTGGCAAGTCAACAAACCATCGAAGGGCGACCGATTAAACCAAATGATATAGGCGTATTGGGACGACGTAAGCATGAGCTAAAACAAGTCGAGGACATGCTCAGTAAGCTTGGCGTACCGACTTTAGAGACTGCAGAAAAAAACGTCTTTGATACGCCTATCGCCGCTGATTTGGCGGCTTTATTAGAAGCAATGCTACGGCCCCATCGCCGAGACATCATTAACCGTGTATTGACCAGTAACTTTTATCAGATGAGTTTGAATGACGTACAAGTATTGATGTCAAGCGATGAAGATGATGCTGACCGAGTAGAGATAGAAGATGACAGAGCGAGCATAGACAAAGAAATAGATACAGAGCAAGCAGAATTAAAACAGCGTTATCAAGACTTCCAGCTGTACTTAAAGACCGCCGCTTCATATTGGCAGCACAACGGGATTTTATCGGCATTGCATTACCTGTTTGGTCGCAACCCTATGGTTAGCCAAAATATTCGACAAGCTGATAGACAAGCAAAGAATCAAAACGTTTGGGTCGGTCTAGCTGACCTAGAAGACGGTGCGCGCTATTTGATGGATTTGCGTCATTTGCTCGACATTTTGGCGCAGCACGGCATGCATATCGGAGAGTATGAGCTACTGGCATGGTATAAGAAGAACATGCATAGCAGTCGCACGCCTGAATGGGCACAGCAGCAGCCATTACCGACTGAGTCAGGTGTGCAGCTGATGACCATTCATAAGTCTAAAGGGCTTGAGTTCCCAATTGTCTATGTCGTTGGTATGGATGGCGCCAGTCCCAAAGCTGGTGGTCGTAGCAATCATAATTTGTTTTTATACGACCATGACGTTCATAATATTGAGGCAGATAAGACAGAACGCCGCTTATCTGCCAGTAAAGGCAAGCCGCATAGTAAGTCTGCTAAGGGTGAAACACCCACAGACTATTACGCACAATTTGAAACCACTGAAAACTATGAAGAGCTCAGACGGCTGGGTTACGTTGCCTTTACACGTGCCAGTGAGCAGTTATACATGGTACTCAAGGACAGCTATAATAAAACGGATGCTGAGCGTAAGCCAAGCTTACAATGGCTAAGCTCTGAAGATCATAAGTTTGTACTACCAGACAGACTAAAGCCCTATATTGGCTGGCTAGAATATGCCGCTGTTGAGCCCGCTGCCGAAGAGGTTGTGAATAGCAAAGCTTCTAAGAAATCCGATATTAATGAACCTGCTTTGATTGCTGATACGGGGTTACGCATCGATTATCAAGGTGCGTATGCACAGTTACAACGCAACTCATTTAAAGGTTGGGCTAAGACCAGCTTTACCGCACTATCGCGTCAGCTGAATGAGCAGAGCCAAGCATTGGCTGTTTTCGATGATGGGGTAGAGGATGATTTAGACCTGACTGATAGTATGAACTTAGCATCTAAGTATCTAGATGGTAGCGAGTCGCAGCAGGATTCACAGAATGGCGGTAATGCTATTAATCCAATCACCAGCGATGACATTCGATTTCGTTTTGTCAAAGGTGCCAATGCTGGTACATTTTTGCATGAAATTTTTGAAAAGATAGATTTTACAGATAACAGCAAATGGTCAGTGATTATTGATCAAAGCATTCGTCAGTATCAGTTGCCGATAAGCTATGCCAGCGCCACTTCGCAACAACGTCTACAGCCAGACAATACGATGTCTTTAGAGTTGGGTGCCGATGGTGTTCAGTCAGAGTCAGATGAAGCCCGTCAGTTAGGTGTTGCCCATGATCAATTAATATCATGGGTAGAAGATGTGTTGGCAGCACCGTTATTAGCCTCTGGTCAAGCTTTGCAGGAAATACCGGCTAGGCAGCGTATTGCAGAGCTTGGCTTTAATATGGGGCTGTCAGAAGATTTTACGCCTGAACATATCAATCAAATATTTACACAGTATTTACCCGACGAGCCAGAAAAACACATTGAGCTTTCCCCGCAGTTTTCTAACCATATTTATCGTTATTTACGTGGTGAGATTGATCTTGTATACGAGTGCGCTGGCAAGTTTTATGTAGTTGATTATAAAAGTAACTATTTAGGAAATAGCCTAAGCAATTATAATGGCGACAATCTAAGTGCAGCCATGAATAAAGCAGGCTACTGGTTACAAGCCGCCATTTATCAAGTGGCATTGCATCGTTTTTTACGTTTACGTCTAAAAAACTATGAAGGCAATGAGATGCAATATTTAGGCGCTGTAGAATATGTATTTTTGCGTGGTATTGACTCAACAGGTAGAGAGAACTACGGACGTATTCAGTGGCAAATACCGTTTGAGCTGGTCAACGCATTGGATGAGATGTTCGGTAGCCCCAGTGTCTAGCCGATTAACAGATTAAAACAATGATAAAAATGGATAGATAATGAGTGACATTAAAAGTACAGCTAGCGGTATCAAGCAAGAGAAAACAACCAACGCGGGTCACAAGACTAATGATCAAAATATTATGAGTAATGATATCGGCAGTAGCTGGGCGACGACTGTTAGCCAGTATCTATTGCAGCGACGCGCACAAACGCAAGTGGCTTATCAGAGTCAGTTGGTACTTAATACGTCTGAGCAGGCTAAAGACGCACAAGGCTGGTTGTTTGAGGTATTATTTGAAGTGCTGATACAGCGCTTAGAAGAAGGGCATACCGTATTGGTACTCGATGTATCTAATGATAAAGCAAGCAATAATACACTTAATATAGATACTGGCTTATTTGCTTGGCAGCAACAGTTACTGCAACCTTTATTACAGCCACTATGGTCGGCATTAGTGAGTGCGACGCCGGATATATCGGTTACTGAGCTATTAGAAAACGAATTAATATGGGTTACGGCAATGCGTCAATCAACATTGCCAGTGTATGAGAGGCAGGTATTAGGACAACGCCACAAAGTATGCGCCGAGCTTTATAAAGCTTTGGTAGACATAGCAAAGAGTTCTACTTCAATAGAAAATAGCCTAAGCAAATTTATCCAGCTATTAGAAAAAAACACACTATTTACCAATACTAAAAAAGAGGAAAGTGAAATTGCCAGCCCAATTATTTTTCAAATGGACAAAACCTCAAATAACAACATAACCAAAACTACCTTATGGCTGCATCGTACTTGGCAAGCAGAATACGCATTGGCACAGCATGTTATGCGTATCAAAGACCAAGCTCTTATAGAATTACCAATAACGCTCAACCCGCTATTAAATACCGAACAACAGGATGCTATCCATATGGCAAACCGATCGGCGTTCAGTATCATCACCGGTGGGCCAGGGACCGGTAAGACCTTTACCGTAGCCCAGCTAGTCATGGCACTGCAGCCAGAGAGCGCTGAAGACAATGAAAGCCACGAGTCAAAAGCCAATTTAGCATTGGCAGCTCCAACGGGTAAAGCTGCTCAGCGCATGCAGGAATCATTACAGGACGCTATACAGCAAGCCGGCGTCTCTATACAGCTACCAGAAGCGAAGACCATTCACCGCTTGCTTGGCATCGGGCGGGGTGGTCGCCCTCGCTACAATAAAGACAATCCGCTCAGTGAAGACATTATCATCGTTGATGAAGCTTCTATGCTTGGGGTGGAGTTGGCCAATCATTTAGTGAGTGCTATTAAGCCCAATGCGCGGTTGATACTACTTGGTGATGCCAACCAACTGGCAGCAGTCGATGCAGGGGCGGTACTGGCAGATTTGTGCCGTATACCTGTGCTACAGGACGTACATCAGTGCTTAGTAGCCAGTCGGCGTTTTACAGAAGATTCAGGTATAGGCAAGCTTGCCAAATTGATTAACCAAGCCGATGAAGACCAAATAAGCGCTCGCAATATGTCAGCCGTTTGGCAGCTCCTTCAAGACGACGACACCTTAGATTTTTATCATTTAGAAACATCTACTACGACGGATGAAGATATTAATAATAGTATAACAACTGATAAGATGAAAAATAGCCTAAGCAATTATAAATTCTTAAAAGAAATCTCAAATAAATACTTTCAATACTTTAAAAAAACCCAAAAAATACTAACAAAAATAAAAAAAGCGAAATCTATACCAACAAAGGAATACCTTAATAACTTTGTTGAACTTATAAACATATTAAATCAGTTTCGAGTATTAACGGCTGGACATCATGGACGTTGTGGCGATCATAAAATTAATAGCTACTTAAGTGAGCAGCACAAAACCCAACTAAAATTACCACTATCAAAATCACCTTGGTATCACGGTCGTCCAGTGATGGTTCTACAAAACAATTATGAACTAGGGCTATTTAATGGCGATATTGGTATTTGTTTGCAAACTGAGAAAGGACGTTTGCAAGTATTTTTTGAAAACAAAAAGCAAGGTATTAATATTAATATGCTAAGTGATGAGATGATTGCGACTGCTTATGCGATGACTATCCATAAATCGCAAGGGTCAGAGTTTGATCATGTGGCTATCAGCTTTGACGATAATAATGCGCGCTTGCTGAGTCAAGAGTTAATATATACCGCTGTAACACGTGCTAAAAAGCAGGTTTCTATTTTTAGTACAGCATCTGCATTCACCCGCGCATTATCAACGCCAACGATGCGTCAAACTGGGCTAAGTTTACAGTTTGAAAGACTGATAGATAAGTCTTAAAAAGAAAGATAGAAAAAGGATTAAAATGCATGTTTTTTCTACTGTGCTAGAGTATATAAATGAATTCATATACAAGCCTAATCAGTTGACTGCAGCTTCGGCTGTAGAGGAGAAGCAAAATTCAGAATACGCAGCTGGTAGGTTTGAGTTATCCTGTAAATCAGCGATTAGAACCGTTCGATTTAGAGTTGCCAAACAAACACCTAGCAAAGTAGGGCAGTTTGTTACTTTCTGGGAAAAAGATGATGAAGGTGCTAACCAACCTTTTCAGTATAATGAATCACCAGATTTATTAGTTATAACTACCTTTAAAGATGATAATACACTTGGACAGTTTGTTTTCCCAAAAGATATTCTACTTAAAAACAATATTCTTAAATCTCATTCTACCAAAGGTAAGATGGGGATAAGGGTTTATCCTAGCTGGGACAAACCAACTAGTAAGACCGCCATAAGAACCCAAAATTGGCAACTGGATTACTTCTTTACCGTTGCCGATACACGCGTATTGCCGTCTGCAAAAATACTAGAGTTGTACGAGTAAAAGTATGAACATTTCACCAAAAAAGAAAAAAGCATCCAAACGGATGCTTTTTTTAAATTCAAATCCGTAGATTTAAACTTTGTCTTCTTTGATAGCGTAGATACCAGGCAGATGACGTAAGTAACCATGAAAATCCATACCGCAGCCATAAACATAACGATCTGCGACATTGATACCCACAAAATCCACTGCAAAGTCTGCAACTTTACGGTCGTGTTCTTTGTTAAGTAGTACACAAGACTCAATAGATAATGGCTTTTCTTTACCCAGCTCTTCAACGATGGCTTTTAGAGTAATGCCTTCATCAAAAATATCATCAATCAACAATACGTGTTCACCAGCGATACTGACATCAGGTTTAAACTTCCAATCAAGATCATTAGTACCTTCGTTATCACGATAGCGTGACGCATGGATGTAGTGCATACGATGGTAGAAGGTCAGATGAGTCAGTAATTGACCAGCGGGAATAAGTCCACCGTTCATAACGACCATAACAATTGGATTCAAGCCAGCATAGTGTAAGTTGAGCTGGGCGGCAAGACGCTCATAAGCAGCGGCGACTTCGATACTGCTGATAAGGCAGTCTGAGTTACGCAGGGTTTTTTCGATTTCTTGGTTACTAATTTGGGTCATGAGTTGCGCCTTCGATAAAAGTGCCGCCTATTTTAGCAAATTTTAGCAAACTTGCCCAACATTACATTTCTAATAAACCCAAAGACTCTTGTTTTATTCTGGTTTTTCTACGATGAAAGGACGGTAATAGTTTGCTAAACGATTCAATGAATTGTCAGGTAAGTCAGGCAGTAGTTTATTCAGCGCCATACCCATCCCTTTATCAATAGCAGCTTTAGCGACTGGGACAGACTTACGTTTAATCATGCCTAACTTGAGAGTATCAGCATAGCGACTGATAAAGTGAGTCAGGGTCTCTTCATTCATTGTTTCAAGCGCTGTTTTGAATATCTTCATATCTACGTGTTCAGGAGTAATAGCAGCAAAGCCTTTATTGATGGTTTGAGCATCTGCTTCAGATAACTTAAAACCCACACGTTTTACACCTTCATTATCAGTAAAAGTTGCTTGATCTCTTAAGAAATGAAAGCTTGGCAGTACTTCCTCATTATTTTCTTTACCCAGTAAGATATTTAACAATGTATCTGTCGCCCGTTCAACCGTAGCCACAACTTTACGCATAGATGCCTGGCGTTCAGGGTTCGGAATAATCTCAACCAACCCAACCAATAAGTTGTCGATAAGGTCACGCGCCGTTTGATGGGTTAACGCATCGCGATAAGGGTAGTAGTCTACTTGTTCATCTGATGTGATGACTTGCTCGGCCTCAATGATTAGCTCTTTTAACTTATCTGAAGGGACGAATCCAAAATAGTATGTCATTAATTTTCCTTAGGTTTAATTGCCACTTAATATATTCAACTCACTCAAAAGTGCTTAGGGCGTATTTTTATTTGCGGCCCATTTAAAAATTTTGTTCAGATTAAGAACACTCGTTGCTATTATTTATGTGCTTGGAGCTTACTTGCCAGCGCCCATGCCATATCTGCACGTAGTAGCTGAGCTTGTTCGGACTTACCGCTACTGAGTGATGACCATTGCGGTTTACCACGCGCTTTTTTTAACTCACTTGGTAGTTTATGTACAGGCCATAACGTCACTAAACTCTCACCTTCAGTGTCCGATTTAGTCTTATCTTTCTCACCATTATAAATCAGCTGGGTAGCATCGGTGGCAGCATGACCACGGTGGCGTAACGCCGTTAGTAAATCGATTGCCCGAGTAGCCAGTAGAGTCAAAGTAGCAGGGTCAATATATAAGCGTTTTACCCCGGTAATTCTATCGGCGATACTGCTGGTATTAGATAGTAACCCGCCTGCAATACCACCAATGGCAGCGCCCAAGCCTAAGGTAGTGCCTAGCGCGGCTGCATCAATACCTAACCCTAATAATGCACCAGCTGCCGCACCAGACGTCGTGCGAATACCGTAACTTTTGAGCAGTTCAGGGTCAAAGGGATCTTGTTGGTACGCTTTTAGCTCAAGCGGTGTTGCTGCTACTGCATTATCATAAAATTTATATAAATTGAATAAGTTGTTTTGCATTGTACGTTCGCTTTGCCTAACAGCCTCTTGCATTTGCTCTAATACAGGCAACGGATCGTCATCTTCATTAATTTCACGGACGAAAGCGGCCACATTGAGCAAAAAGTCAGCGATGATAATATGCGCCTCGTCATACAGCTGTTCCCAGTTTTCAGTCCGGCGCACCATTAACTGTTCAAGCAGCTCAGAATGAGTCAACATGGTGGCAAGGTTTTGCCACAGACGCATCTCATCCTCAAACTCGAAAGCAACTGAATCGAAGCGCGTAGAGATGTGCAGATTACGTCTTGCCAGCATGGTCTGCCATTCATCGATATTGGCATCCTGACTGTCCGTGAAGTTAAACACTGGCATAACGGGTATCGCGGCCCAAGATAAGATAGCTAACTCGTCTTTATATTTGCCCAATACTGGTTCACGCGCATCGACGACGTAGATTGCCATATCACTAGCTAGCAGCTGACGGATAACTTTGGCTTCTTGGCTATAGTCATAATTCTGTGAGTCATAGCCTGGTGGATTATCTTTACTTGAGCGACTATTATACGAAACATCACTACCGTTGCTTTGAGCGATATCTGCGGCCAAAAACTGTTGTAGGCGTTCAATACCATCCCGGCGACTGGCCGTATTGTCTTCAAGCCAATCCATCAACCCTGATGCATCTTCTAGACCAGGTGTATCATATAACGCCACCAGAACCTCACCAGTTTGGCTATCCGTTAGCTGGGCTTGCTCTACATGGCGTGTGGTTGCGGCCTCATTTTTAACTTCACCAAAATATACATCGCGTAGTAGCGTGCGTAATAGTGAGGTTTTACCGGTATTAGTATGACCAACGACTGCTAATTTAAGCGCTTCGCCACTGGCAATTGTTTTTTTATGAGGGGGTGTATTAATGGGCGCTGCTTGTTTGCTTAAAGACAGTTCCTCGTTATTAACAATGACTTGATCTGATTGGTGGTTTTCTTGATTCTGAGGCATTGGTGGGTTTGTTGCATCAGCAGGATAAGCTTTATCCGCAAAAAGGCTATCAGCATGACTACCGCTCCGAGCATTATTTTGATTGTTATCATCGTTATTCATAATAAAATCTTATCGTTATTATTAATATCCAAGAAATGTCTTAGCTGATTATGACAAATTATCAAAACAATCTGGTTGAGTATCGGTATTAATACCTATAAGGATTGTTAATTACGCATTGTCGCTAAGGCGAACTAAACCGATTTTTCGGGCGGCAAGGGCGGTTTGCCATTGTTGATAACGAACATCCTTTTTCGCTAAGTACTGCTCTTGTGCTTGAGCTGAACCCAATTCATCCGTAACCATATTATTATCAATAACATCCTTAGTAATACGGTTATCACTAAGCAGCTGTACAATAAGTCCGTCTTTTGCGTGACTAGCAATTTGATCGAGTTTACGCAATGTGCCACGGTCAGGCAACGCTTTGCTGTGAATGCCGAGTAACACTTGTACCGGATGACCTTCTAAATAAGTTATCAGCCGTGCCAAATCATCACGGTCATCAAGGATGCCAAAGTCTTCAATCTCGCTATGGTTATTCATCTCGGTATCAAGACCCAACTGCCACCAGTTATTCTGCTCTGATGGATATTCAAGTAACGCTACCAGTTTCTTGCCGACGCTGACAGTCGCTTTGGGTGCGATAGGCGCAGGTGCTTCATTAAAATCATCAGCATCAACCACATGACGCTGCCAAAAATTTAAAATCTTTTGATAATAAGGTAGTTTGATATCCAAACGCATTTTTTTACGACGGAACATCAATGCACAAAACGCCCAAGCAATCGCTCGCGGTACAATGCCGTACATCAGCAAGCTACCTACCAACAAGCCTGCCCATTGCCGCGCGACAGTTAACGGCATCGCATCCGTCACCAAGCGGCTCTGTACGATAGCAGTACTGTCTGGCACCGTAAACCCAACTATGCTTGGCAACCAGCCGAGTACTTGGGTGAGGGTAATTAGCGCCTGATCTGATAATAATGTGGACTCCCAGCTAAAGCTATACTGACGCACAATCAATAAAAAAATAATCGCCAGCAGCATACCAGTCAATGTAGCAAGCCATAACTGGTGGCTAAATCGTCCCAAATACCAGCGCATCCCACTGTGTTGTAATTGACGTTCGTATAAATCGACTGCTGCCTTGGTCACATCATCTTTTCCACGGATCAGATAACTGGGGCTCACAAAGCTGGCAAACCAATTTGATGAATGCTTCCCTTGATTAATCAAAGTCATCACCAGCCAACCTAACAGCATGATCGTATGAAAACCTAATAAGCAGACCAACACATAAAAGAAATTAACGACATTGGTCTGTAAAAGGGTAAACAATCCCAAAAAACCAGATACACACCAGACCACGCTCATGACCGCCATGATGCCTTTAATACGACCATCAATCTTACCGAGTACTCGTGCCAGCGCACCATTACTATCGATGCGTGAGGCACGGCGGTGTAACTTTTGCAGAGGTTTGCCGTCTTCCCCTTGCAACTTTTCAGTGATGAGAAGTGGGTCAGTAGCAAAAACATGCTGCTGAGTCTCAAGCGTACGTACCAGCTCAGTCAATTGATCTTGGGGTGATAGCATTATTTGATATCCATATAAACAATTATAATGTAAAAATAGGTGTTATTATCGTTACTAATACTGGGTAAATACCTTCCAATGACAAAAAATCCTGACCATATGGTCAATAATCACTGGCAGTTATGATAAATACGCGGTATGCTAAAACCGAACCAGCAATTTACTCTAAATATCTAGCTCAAACACTCATGTACATTCTAATGTCAAACTCAGCTAATACCTAGCGCTATATAACGTAAAGTTATAGCTTAAAACTGATTGAGATTAATTGAAAGGGAGGTTGATACTCCTTTTCGTGGGCTGTGTGTGTGAAACCTTAGATAGATAAAAGTTTTTTTTGTAATTCTCATGAATTCCAATCTAGAAGTTGTCAAAGAACAAGTTTAGAATATATTAACAATAGAATATGTAGGATAACTATTTAATATGGATATTAAATCTACTTCTCAATCAACACTTGCGCGCCCGGAAGATGAAAACCTGGGTCTTGTAGCAAATATTGCTTATGGCTTTCAACACGTCCTTACTATGTATGGCGGCATTATTGCTGTTCCATTAATTGTGGGTCAGGCCGCCGGCCTAGGACCTTCTGAAATTGGTTTATTGATTGCCGCTTCTTTATTTATTGGTGGTCTAGCAACCTTATTGCAGACCATGGGTGTACCTTTCTTTGGTTGTCAGTTGCCCCTGGTACAAGGTGTATCTTTTGCAAGTGTTGCAACTATTGTAGCAATCGTAACCTCGGGGGGTGGGCTACCAGCAGTATTTGGTGCGGTAATAGCAGCTGCGGCTCTTGGGTTTTTAATCACACCCATTTTCTCCCAAATTATTAGATTCTTTCCGCCACTGGTCACTGGTACGGTCATCACAACCATTGGTTTAACCTTGATGCCAGTAGCTGCACGCTGGGCAATGGGCGGTAATAGCAACTTGCCAAGCTTTGGTAGTATGACCAATATCGGCCTTGCCGCGTTTACATTGGCAGTGGTATTGCTATTAAGTAAGCTTGGTAACGCCGCTATCAGCCGTTTATCGATTCTGCTCGCTATGGTTATCGGTACTTTTGCTGCTTGGGCGTTTGGTTTGGTTGATTTCTCTGGCATCTTGACTGGCGATATCTTCGCATTCCCAAGCCCATTCCATTTTGGCGCTCCTAAATTTGAGCTTGCAGCCATCATCTCCATGTTCATCGTCGTATTGGTTATTTTAGTCGAAACCTCAGCAGATATTTTAGCGGTTGGCGATATTATCGATACCGAAGTGGACTCAAAACGTTTAGGCGATGGTCTTCGCGCTGATATGGCTGCCAGTATCGTTGCGCCAATTTTTGGTTCATTTACCCAAAGTGCCTTTGCGCAAAACGTTGGTCTGGTTGCAGTTACGGGTGTTAAAAGCCGTTTTGTAGTGGCTTTTGCCGGTATTATCTTAGTCGTGTTAGGCTTGATGCCAATCATGGGCCGCGTTATTGCTACCGTTCCGACTGCAGTATTAGGCGGCGCGGGTATCGTATTATTCGGTACGGTTGCTGCCAGTGGTATTCGTACCCTTGCACAGGTCAGCTATGAAAACAACATGAATCTAATCATTGTGGCGACCTCTATCGGCTTTGGTATGCTGCCTATCGCTGCACCAGCGTTTTATGACCAATTTCCAGACTGGTTTGCCACTATTTTCCATTCAGGCATCAGCTCTGCTGCTATTATGGCCATTGCTCTAAACTTACTATTCAACCATTTAAAGGTTGGTAACTCAGAGAACCAGTCGGTATTTGTCGCTGGTACCCAAGATCGCTCTGTACGCCCTGCAGTGATCATCGATTTAACTGAAGGTGATTACTTTAGTGAAGGTAAATTGTTTGATATAGACCATAATGAGGTACCTGTTGTGGCTGTTGAAACAGTTGATACTGAGCAACCGCCTCCTCACTAAACTAATTGTTTAGAGTGTTTAGAAAGTCACAACGCTACAAACTCTAGAATAAAATATATGGTGGTGTGTCAGAAAGTATGCTGAAGAAATAAAGGAGGGTGACAGCCAAAGCAAGATGATATATTTGAGGTTATGAAGACACAAATAGATATCAGCTGCCCCGACTGTCACAGTCCCAGTTTAAAGAAAAACGGCATAAAAAGCTATGGCAAGCAGAACTACCAATGCAAGGACTGCAAACGTCAATTCATTGGTGACCATGCCTTAACTTATAAGGGCTGTCACTCTAAAATAGAAGACATCATACGGCTAATGACGGTTAGAGGTTGCGGCGTTAGAGACATAGCTGTTATAGCCTCAGTCAGTATCGGTAAAGTATTGAGCACCATAGGCTCATCTGTTTATAAGATCGCGCCTAAGAAGCGCTACTATGAACGCTTAGAGGTTGATGAGTTCTGGACTTACGTGTATCGCAAGAAGCGTAAAGTTTGGCTCATTTACGTTTATGATCGTGCTACTAATGAGATTGTCGCTCATGTTTGGGGCAAACGTGACCTAAAAACGGCTAAGAAGCTAAGAGCACGTTTAAAGCAACTTAAAGTAAGCTATGGCTCTATCAGTATGGACAACTGGGATAGCTTTAAAACCGCCTTTAAAGGTGATCACAAACAGGTTGGCAAACAGCATACCATAGGTATAGAGGGTAATAACTGTCGCCTTAGACACCGATTAAGACGAGCGGTTAGAAAGACTTGTTGCTTCTCAAAAAAGCTCGATAATCACTTCAAAGTGTTTGATATGGTGTTCTTTTACATCAATTATGGCTACGTCTGATGCCAGCATACTTTTTAGAACACCACCAAATATATTAACGTATAAAAAGCCACCTTCGACGGTGGCTTTTTTATTGTCTTTCATCTTGTGTTTTATTAAAGATATTAAATATTGTTCGACAAATGACACACCGATATCATGGTAAAAACATAAAAACTCAGTCAAGATATAAAAAAGCAATCTGAAATCTATTTTAATAAAAAAGGAGGAGTTTCTTATGAGCCCTAAAAACTATCTAATTATTGGCGGTACAGGCGGCATCGGCAAGGCCATGATCGAGCAATTATTGAGTGGTATTTCTGATGCCAGTAGTGATAAAGATGGTGATAAAGATGGCGATCAAAGTGATAGTGCAAAAAACGGCATTCAGGTCTTTGCCACTTACCATAAAAGCCTTCCTGATTATGAAGCGGAAAACTTACATTGGTTACCCATGAATATCTGTGATGAGCAGAATATCAAACAAGCAGCTGACATCATCAAGCAGCAAACCACTCATATAGACTGGGTGATTAACTGTGTGGGGCTGTTGCATACTGAGCAATCGCAACCAGAAAAAGCACTTAAACAAGTTGAGGCTGATTTTTTCTTACAGAATATGCAAGTGAACGCCTTGGCTAGTCTGCTCATTGCGAAGCATTTAAAGCCACTTTTGGCTAACGCTAAACGAACTAATAACCAGCCAGCAATTTTTGCGACGATATCGGCACGCGTTGGTAGTATCAGCGACAATCAGCTGGGCGGTTGGTATAGCTATCGTATGAGTAAAGCGGCGCTTAATATGGGTATGAAAAACCTCAGCATCGAATGGAGTAGGTCACTTAAAGATGTGTGCGTGGTCGTCATGCAACCTGGAACCGTCAACACACAATTATCAGCACCTTTTCAGGGTAACGTGGCTAACGAAAATTTATTCTCGCCAGCCTTTAGTGCCGACTGCTTATTGGACGTGTTAAGCAAAATGACCGCAGAACAATCAGGCAGTTTTGTGGATTGGGCAGGGGAGTCAATACCTTGGTAGGGTTTTTAGAAGCCGTTACTGTTAATAGAATAGATAAGAAAAGGGCGTGTCGTTAAATTAATGACACGCCCTTTTATTGGATAATCAGATAGTGGTTAAAATACCTAGTTCACCACAAACAAATCCATAAATTCATTGACCGGTGTTTGCTCTAAGCGCGCTTGGTCGCTACAAAGGGCAAAAATATCCGCGCAACGACTGTCTATAAACCGTGTTGCCAGACTCGCTCGAAACTTGGCTTCTAACACAGGGATGCCTTCTTCACGGCGGCGTTTATGACCGATAGGATATTCGACAGCCACCTTATCGGTACTACTACCATCCTTAAAGAATACCTGAATGGCATTGGCAATCGAGCGCTTACTTGGATCGTGGTAATCTTTTGAATAACTTTCGTCTTCCTCTACCACCATCTTTCGGCGTAAGCCATCAATCATAATATGATGCTGAGCGTGGTAATCGTCTTCATAATTCTCCGCCATCAAATCACCCGTGAGTAAAGGCACCGCAACCATATACTGTAAACAATGATCGCGATCAGCAGGATTGGCCAGAGCCCCTTCCTTGGAGATGATCCGAATGGCTGAATCATGGGTGGTCAAAACAATTTTTTCAATCTCATCAATTCTGTCATCAATTCGTGGATGTAGAATAACCGCAGCCTCGCATGCAGTCTGCGCATGAAACTCAGCAGGGAAACTTAATTTAAATAAGATATTTTCCATCACATAACTACCAAATTCGCGCTGGAAGGTAAATTTGCGTTCATCCTCGGGCTTGAGAGCTAGGTCTTTATTGGTGTGGCTAAATAGCACGTCATAAAACCCCCACTGCGAGGCGGTTAAAGCCCCAGGGATACCCATTTCCCCGCGCCGAGTAATATCGACTAAGCGTACCGCACGACTGGTCGCATCTCCTGCGGCCCATGACTTACGGCTACCAGCATTGGGTGCATGACGGTAGGTACGTAGTGCTTGTCCGTCGACAATCGCTTGTGAGAGGGCCGCCATAATACGCTCACGGGGCAGCTTGTATAGTTTTGCAACGACAGCGGTTGAGGCCAGTTTCACCAAAAACACGTGATCCAGCCCGACACGGTTGAATGAATTGTCTAATGCCAGCACCCCTTGAATCTCGTGCGCCATAATCATGGCTTCTAACACCTCCTTCATGGTAAGCGCAGCATCGCCTTGGCTGATATTTTGCTGACTGATATAGTCTGCGACCGCTAGGATACCACCCAAGTTGTCTGAGGGATGACCCCATTCAGCCGCAAGCCAGGTATCATTATAATCAAGCCAGCGTACCATACAGCCGATATCAAAGGCGGCTTTGATAGGATCTAGTCGGTAGGAGGTGCCCGGAACACGCGCACCATTAGGGGTGATTTGATCGGCGCAATCAGGACCTAAATGCTTGGTACATTCAGGAAAACGTAGCGCGAGTAGTCCACAGCCGAGGGTATCCATCAGGCAGTAACGCGCCGTACTCCAAGCTTCCTCACTATCTGGGGAGTCATTATCTATAGAGTAACTGAGCACATAATCGGCGATTTTTTGAATCTCAACGTCGTACTCTGGACGGACATTGCTCTCTACCGTCGCATTTTGGTCATTTGAACCATCTAATATGGTTGACATGGTTGTCTCCTCTTCCTTGGGTTTGCTGCTTCATTGACCAACTATCTCGGTCATCATTTAAAAGTAGCATACTCAATATGGAACAACCAAATTGAATTATGTTAAGAATTAAAACCTTGCACGCCGCTTAAATCATTAAATACAGCAAACCTAACACAAATAAAGCCGCCATTATAAATAGCAAAAAACTTAATATTTTGGTCGTTGTAGAGGCGGTATTTGCACTTTCTTTCTTAACCTTGGTTTTTTTAATCACGTATAAAACCATCTTTACATGCTCAATGCCATCTTCGAGATAATAATCCCCTTCGGGTATAAACCCCAAGGATTCATAAAAGCTGAGCAAGTAGGTTTGTGCAGAGATGATAATCGGTCGCTTTTTGCCGTACTTTTTACGGCAGTGGGCAATGGCTTGCGTCATCATCTGCCGTGCTAGGCCGTCGCCTCTGTGCTCTGATAGTACCAGCACGCGACCAATGGCAGGCATAGAAGTATGATTGGACTTGATGGCAGGGTCAGCGACCGATAGATTGGATTTTAATTGATTAAATTCAGGTGGAATGATGCGGCAATAGCCCACCAACGCTTCGTTCTGATGGGCGATAAGATGCAAGCAATCAAAGTCTAGCTCATCCATATCTTGATATGGGCAGTTTTGCTCAACCACAAATACTTGCGAGCGCGCTTTTAAAATATGATACAGATCAACTGTGGTCAGCTCATCAAAAGTTTTTATAGAGAAATTACAGGTCATAATTCAGTAGCTTCTAACAATTTAAAGGACAATCAAGGTAATAGTGTGAGCATTATAACGATTTCGCTCTGTATTAACTATTTAAGGTTTGACTGATTTTATCCAAATTTAAGCTATCAGACATGGCACTAAATATCTCAAAGTATTTACCGCGCTGCTCATATAAATCCTCGTGAGTACCTGTCTCGACCACACGCCCATTTTCTATCACCACCAAATCATCAGCATCGATGATCTGGGCAATGTTATGCGAGACCATAATCACCGTACGGTCTTTTTTAATCAAATCTAGGCTCTTTTTCACCTGTTGACTGGCAATGGCATCAAGGCTGGCGGTTGGTTCATCCAAAAACACAATCGGTGGGTCTTTTAAGAACATTCGTGCCAGCGCAATACGTTGCTGTTGACCACCCGATAGTGATTTAGCGGTACTTTCATAGCCTTCTGATAACGCCACGACTTGCTCATGAATCGAGGCTTTTTTGGCAGCAATGATAATATCTTCATCGCTCGCATTCATATCCCCATAACGGATGTTTTCACTGATGGTACCTGAAAAGATATGATTGCTTTGTAGCACTAAGCCGATATTCTGACGCAGCTCATGAGTATCATAGTCGGCCAGATTGTGCCTATCTAGGCATATCATGCCAGCATCTGGCTCGTAAAACCTCACCAATAGATTGATAATCGTACTCTTGCCAGCACCACTTAGACCCACCAGCGCGGTAATACGATTGGGTTTAATAGTGAAGCTGACATCTTTTAGCGCTTGGGTGCCATTCGGATAGGTAAAATCGACATTTTTGAGCTCAATATGACCTTTTAAGTGTTTACTACTCAAACCCGATATTTTTTCAACTTGTTCGTCAGCCTCTAAAATCTCAAAAAAACCTTCAGCGTAAGTCAGGGCATTGTTAATTTGGTCATAAATACGATGCAATTGACGGATAGGCGCAGCGACGTTTTGAAACAGCATGACATGAAATAAGATCATCCCAATGGTCATCTGACCGTTTAGCACAAAGTAGGCGGTCAGTAAGATAATCGCTACCACACCGATTTGTTCAATAAAGGTTTTTACCGCATCATAAATAAAACCAATGCTACGAATACGCAGCTGATTATCAGTCATGTCTTTTTGAATGGTTAAGTGCTTTTTCGCCTCGATAGGCTCACGGACAAAAGATTTAACCACGCTGATTGAATTAATCAGCGAGATAACCAGCCCGCTTTTGGCTTCTCGAAAGCCGCGCATCTGCCGCCGAAAACCTTGCAAACGCCGCGCTTGTTTTTGGCTAATAAAAAAGTAAATCGGTATGATAACCAGACCAACCAAGCCTATCCAAAAATTGGTCGAAAACATAATAATCAGTGAGACGATGGCACTGGCAAATAGCGGCAGCATATCGATAAAGAAGTTTTGCACCAAGCTGGTAAGGCTACTCACACCATAATCGATACGGGTTTGCAATTTACCACTATCGTTTTCGCTACTGGTGTAAAACGCCATGCGATAGGTCAAGATACGTTCGATGATTTTTTGTGATAAATCACGCGATAGATTGATACGAATCTTTTCACCGAAAAATCGCTGCCCAAATGAGATAAATATCGATAGTATCTCTTTAGTCAATAAAACAGCGCTGATGATACCGAGCATGCGTATACCAGCTTCCCACGGGTCGGCAAGGGTAGCGATTTCGGTCAAGGTATCGACGGTATAGCGCAGCACAAAGGCGTTGACCTGCGCGGTAAACGAACCCAGCACCGTCAATATCAAGGTAGCAACGATTAATAGCCGATAGGGCTTAGCAAATACCGCAAGCTTTTTGAGAATATCCCATAACAATGCCCTGCGCTCTTTTTTTGCGACCGGCGGTTTCTTATCGAGTGGGGGTTTTCTGAGATTAGAAGTGGTTGGCATGTATTAAACCCAACAGTTTGAGTATTTAATTGGTGAAACTTATTATGCCCTAATTAAGGTAAAATTTATTATTGATAATGTTTATATATACACTATTTATTTTTTGGGGCAGTCATTTGAAAATTCTTCCATACGTCTTAATCAGCCTTTTAGGTGGTGCGATTGTTCCGCTGCAACTGGCTATTGTCAATGCTTTTCGAGAAAGTACACAAGCCTCTCAAATACAATCCACCTTTTATTTATACTTAGGAGGTGCAATAGCTTCTTTAGTACTGTCGTATGTGATGAGTGGTGGTATCAAACCGCCAATGATTGAAAATGCGACGTGGTGGATGTGGTTACCAGGATTTCTGGGCAGCTTTTATATCTTATTCATATTTATTGCTGCGCCAAAGATAGGCGCAGGCAATACACTGCTTTGGGTATTTCTTGGGCAAATGTATTTTGCCCTGATTCTAAGCCAAACTGGCTTGTTTGGCTTAGAGGTTAAAGCGATAGATATTTATAAAATCGCTGGTTTAGCCTTAGTCACCATAGGCGGGATGTTATTGATATATGGCGAGACTAAAGTTAAAGGTTAAAAAGTTAACGGTTAAAAAGCATCCGCTGGCACAAACACTTCACCAACCATAATACGACGCGCTGAACGACTCATGGAGACTTTTTTGGCTTGCCAGCGACCATCGACTTGTTCTGTTTTTCCGCCTACCAAAAGCGTTCCAGAGGGATGGCCAAAGCGAACCTCGTTAAGCTCACCACCACCTGCTGCCTCGTTGACCAGTGTGCCTTGCGTCGTCGCTGCTGCGGCTATCGCGACCGCTGCTGTGCCCATCATAGCATGGTGCAATTGACCCATACTCATAGCGCGTACGACTAAATCAATCTCATTGACATCAACGGCTTTACCACTAGATGCGCTATAGCTTTGCGCAGGTCCAACCCAAGCAATTTTAGGAATATGCTGACTGCTTTGTGCCTCGCTCTCATCTTTAAACAAACCCATCGCCACGCCACCACGCGCGCGAATATTCTCAAGCTTGGCAAGTAGCTCGCTATCACTATTGATGTCGCCTTGTAATTCTGTGCCGGTAAAGCCTAAATCTGCTGCTTTCATAAAGATAGTTGGGATACCCGCACTGATAAAGGTTGCTTTGACACTATCGGCATTTAGACCGCAACCAGACACATCAAAATCATCGACTAGATTGTTGGTGGGAAACATAGCGCTAGAGGCATCAACGGGATCAATAAACTCGATTTTGACCTCAGCAGCAGGGAAGGTCACACCGTCTAATTCAAAGTCACCGGTTTCTTGTACTTGTACCTTGCCTTGTTTATCCATGTAGACAGGCACATGGGCGATAATCGTTTTACCGATATTCTGTTGCCAGATACGCACTTCACAGATACCGCTGTTCGTACTGGCGCTGATGCTACGAGCAACTTTATCAGCGGCAACCAGACCCATATTAATCGCACAAGCACCAACCGCTGCGGTTAAATTACCACAGTTACCCGCCCAATCAATCATAGGCTTTGCAATATTGACCTGCCCAAACAGATAGTTGACATCGTGGTCTGCTTGTTTCGCTTCAGATAAGATAACCGTCTTAGAGGTGCTAGAGCTGCCATTGCCTAAACCGTCAATTTGTTTACCATAAGGGTCAGGGCTACCAATAACCCGCAATAGAAAATTATCACGCGACTCGCCAGCGACTTGGCAACGCTCCGGTAAGTCGGACAGTTTAAAAAAGGTGCCTTTTGAAGTACCGCCGCGCATATAGGTAGCGGAGACTGAGATTTGCGGGGCGAATTTTGGTTGGTTTGAGGTTGTTTGAGTCATTATTGGCAATCCTTGAGATAGAGTCTATGAAAAGTAATATCGATACACCACATACTGCTGGTATAGTTTTTCCTTGCTTGCTGTGCCTACGCAGACAGAGGCTGCAAAAAAACCATACAAGCAGTACCGTAGCGTTTTTAAAATGTTTTAACTACAGTTAGTATATGTTTGTACTTTTATTGGTAATATAAATAGATATGTATAGTAGCTAACAATAGAGAACATGATGGAAATAGATAAAAAGCTGAACGAAAGCTCAGCTAAAATTAAGCAGATTATGCAAGACAATCCTGATTTATCTTATGAGTTTGTGCGTCAATTACTAGTCGCTCAAGCAGAGGTGGACGCTGGTAAGGTTGAGCCTTTTGAGCTTGGTTAGATTAGGATTTAATTTAGAAACTAAGCCTAATAATGATATCGACACGAAATAACCGTCAAATAATCATCTTCAACTTTATATACTAGCCGATGAGTATCATCAATTCGTCGAGACCACAATCCTGATAAGTTCTCTTTTAAGGGTTCAGGCTTACCTATACCTTCAAACGGATTACGCATACATTCTGTAAGAAGTTTATTAATACGTTTTATAGTTTTTCTATCTTGGGTTTGCCAATATATATAATCTTTCCAAGTTTCATCTGTCCAAGCCAATTGCTCACTCATAACTTTCTACTTACAATTGTAGCCCTTAATATTAGGCGTCTTCAGCGTTTTTATTAAAATTTTCGTCTGTAGGTTCAATTAGACCGCGAACTACCGTTTTACCAGCCTGATATTGAGCCATAGATTTTGCTAAATGAGCAGCATTAGCAGGCGACTTTAATAAGTAAACGGTCTCCATCAGGCTATTATAGTAATCAAGTGACATGACTACGGCATCATCAGCATCACGACGAGTAACGATAGTTGCATTTGCATCATCATTTACTGTGTCTAAAACCGATTTGAGATGCTTTCTAGCTTCTGAAAAACTAATTACTCTCATGACATACTCCGATACTTGTACAATTAATAGTACATGTTATGCTATTTATTAAAGTATATCAATAAGTATAAAAAAGCCGACACCATATAAACCTACAGCATCGGCTCACTTATTAATCAATAATCATGATGCTTAAGCAATATCTAGCGTGCCATCGATGAACTCTTTGGCAAAGCGCTGGAGCATACCACCCGCGTTATACATTTTGACCTCATCAGCGGTATCTAAGCGGCAGATAATCGGGGTTTCAGTCTTGCTGCCGTCAGCACGGTTAATCACTAATGTCATCAGCCCACCAGCAGAGACTTCGCCAGTGACATCAAAGGTTTCTGAACCATCAATATTTAGCGTATGGCGAGTCGTACCTTCTTCGAACTGTAGCGGTAGGGCGCCCATGCCGACTAGGTTTTGACGGTGGATACGTTCAAAATCTTCAGCGACGACAACTTCCACGCCCGCTAAACGCACACCCTTGGCAGCCCAGTCACGGCTTGAGCCTTGGCCATAGCCGTCACCAGCGATGATGATAAGCGGCTGCTCGCGGTTCATATAGGTTTCAATCGCTTCCCACATGCGCATGACCTGACCTTGTGGTTCAACCCTAGCTAATGAGCCTTGGATAACTTCACCTTTTTCGTCACGTACCATCTCATTTAATAACTTAGGATTGGCAAAAGTCGCGCGTTGTGCAGTTAAGTGATCACCGCGATGGGTCGCATACGAATTATAATCTTCAGCAGGCAGCCCCATGGTATCTAGATACTCGCCAGCAGCCGAATCACCCAAAATAGCATTGGAAGGTGACATATGGTCGGTGGTAATGTTATCGCCCAATACTGCTAACGGGCGCATGCCTTTTAGCTTATTCATTGCGGCCATTTTGCCTTCCCAATACGGCGGACGACGGATATAAGTGGTCATTTCTCGCCAGTTGTATAATGGGCTCAGAGCCTTTCCAGCGTCCTTTTTGGCTTCATCAAACATCGGAATATAGACAGCATTGAATTGCTCAGGCTTCACCGCTTTGGCAACGATAGCATCGACTTCATCATCATCGAACCAGATATCTTTTAAATAAACATCATTGCCGTCTTTATCTTGGCCTAATACATCTTTTTCGATATCGAAACGGATATTACCAGCGATCGCATAAGCGATAACCAATGGTGGTGACGCTAAGAACGCTTGCTTGGCATATGGATGGATACGACCATCAAAGTTACGGTTACCTGATAGTACCGCGGTGGTGAATAAATCATTATCAACGATTTCTTTTTCGATATCAGGATCGAGCGCGCCACTCATACCATTACAGGTGGTACAAGCAAAGCCGACCACGTCAAAGCCAATTTCCTGTAGCTCAGGCATCAGTCCGGCTTCTTCTAGATACATTTTGACCGTTTTAGAACCAGGTGCTAAAGAGGATTTGACCCAAGGTTTGCGTAATAAGCCTTTCTCATTAGCGTTACGAGCAACCAAGCCAGCAGCAACCATATTGCGTGGGTTCGAGGTGTTGGTACAGCTGGTAATCGCGGCGATAATAACCGCGCCATCTGGCATCAAGCCATCTTTTGGTTCAGGTAATTTATCATCAGCGCCGTGGGCAATACCTTCTTTGACCAAGTCCGTGGTTGAGACACGGGCATGCGGTCGAGAAGGGCCGGCAAGGTTACGTACCACTGCCGATAAATCAAACTCAAGTACGCGCGCATACTCGGCGTTTTCCATACCATCAGCCCATAGGCCAGTTTGTTTGGCGTATTGCTCGACCAGCTTAATTTGAGCCTCAGAACGACCAGTGAGGCGTAGATAGTCGATGGTTTGCTCATCGATATAGAACATCGCTGCCGTCGCGCCATATTCAGGCGTCATATTAGAGATAGAGGCACGGTCGCCAACGGTTAAATTTCGTGCGCCGTCACCGAAGAATTCAATATAAGTAGAAACCACGCCTTCATCACGTAAAAACTCGGTCATAGCGAGTACCAAATCGGTACCAGTAACGCCTTTTTGCAGTTTACCCGTTAGCTTAACGCCAACGAAATCTGGCAAACGCATGTACGATGGATTGCCCAGCATCACGCTTTCGGCTTCCAGACCGCCAACACCGATAGATATCACGCCTAGGGCGTCAACCATTGGCGTATGGCTATCCGTACCAACTAACGTGTCAGCAAAAGCCACTTCATGACCGTCTTTACCTTTTACCACCTGTACCACGGGTGACATTTTTTCTAGGTTGATTTGATGCATAATGCCGTTACCTGGCGGTACGACGTTGACGTTATCAAAGGCATATTCGCACCAGTTGATAAAGTGAAAACGGTCATCGTTACGGCGTTCTTCGATAGCACGGTTTTTCTCAAAAGCGTTTTCTTCAAAGCCTGCGTGTTCCACTGCCAATGAATGGTCAACGATGAGCTGAGTTGGGACGATAGGGTTAACCTTAGAAGGATCACCGCCTTGTTCAGCGATGGCATCACGCAGTCCTGCTAAGTCAACAAAGGCAGTCTGGCCTAAGATGTCATGACAAACAACGCGGGCAGGATACCAAGGGAAATCTAAGTCTTGCCTACCTTGTATATGTTGGGTCAATGCCGCGGTTAAATCCTCTGGTGGGCAACGGCGAACCAAGTTTTCACATAGAACTTTTGAGCTAAACGGTAGCTTGTCATACGCGCCCGCTTCGATGCTTTCTACCGCTTCACGGGTATCGAAGTAATAAAGCTCGGTATCAGGTAAGGGTTTTTTAAACTTGTCATTCATCGGTTGTACTAGGGCGTTGTCCATAAGTCACCTTTGGCAGTTGGCTGGTTGGAATGGTTGGAATGGTTGGAATGGTTTTTGTATGACAGTATTACTTTAATATGCGGTTATCATTGATGTTATTTATAACTACCGACAATACCGTCGCATAAAATAAGTTTCTTGGCAGGATCTAAATGAGCACCAATTTTTTCATCATCAAGCTGCTCATATTTAAAATGCGGCTTTAAACCTTGCATTGATGTTTTTAGATATAAGGCATCGTAGAACATGTCTGAGTTGGGCACGACATAAATATCAAGGTGCGATATAGGCTTGTTTCTATAAGTCGCATTATTGAATTTCACGGTGTAAGTGACGCTATCACTACTATAGTCATCGCCTTTTTCCATGGTGATGGATGAAATGGCGTTTTTGTAAGGCGCTGGAATGACATAGTTTTCTTTTAAAGAAAATACTGTACCGTCATAAACACCATTGGTTGTCGATTCTTCGTGGGTAATAAAGCTATTTTTGAAAGTGTTATAAGTATTGGCAGCCTTCGTTGATTTGTCGCTATCTATATAACCGCATGCCTCTTCATAAACACTAAATAATGGAGTTAAATCTGTAGCCGCACTGGCGTAGGTTGAACCCAAAGATATTGATAGGAGTCCGGTACCAATTAGTGCAAACGATAGATTTTTTGTATTAAACATAACAGCCCTTGATTGACAGTCATTTAATGAGTAGTTGTAGGGTGCGCCATGCGTACCCTACAAGTTTATTTATTCGAGCGAAGAGGAAAGCGCTACAAATTAACGCGCACTCATCTCTGGTACTGAACGTAATTCTTCACCGATATATTCGGCACTTGGTCGAATAATACGGTTATTACCACGTTGCTCAAAGACGTGTGACGCCCAGCCTGTCAGACGTGAACACACAAATATTGGTGTGAATAACTTGGTTGGAATGCCCATGAAGTGATACGCTGAAGCATGGAAGAAATCTGCGTTACAGAACAGTTTCTTTTCACGCCACATAACTTCTTCACAGCGTACTGATACTGGGTATAACACTTCATCACCAACATCGTTGGCCAGTTTTTCAGCCCAGCCTTTGATGACTACGTTACGTGGGTCTGAGTCGCTGTAGATAGCATGACCAAAGCCCATAATTTTGTCTTTACGTGCCAGCATCGCCATCATCTCTTTTTCAGCTTCATCGGGTGAGCTAAAGCCTTCAATCATATCCATCGCTGCTTCGTTAGCACCGCCATGTAAAGGACCGCGCAAGGTGCCAATCGCGCCAGTAATACACGAATGGATGTCAGACAGGGTAGAGGCACACACGCGCGCGGTAAAGGTTGACGCATTAAACTCGTGCTCAGCGTACAAGATAAGTGACACGTTCATGACTTTAGTATGTAGCTCGTTTGGCTTCTCGCCTTTAAGCAGATGCAAGAAATGACCGCCGATAGTCTCATCATCAGTTTCAGTTTCGATACGCTCATTGTCATGAGTAAAGCGATACCAGTAGTTAATAATTGATGGGAATACCGCTAGCATACGATCCGCTTTGTCATTCTCTTGCTCAAAGTCGGTTTCCGTTTCAAGGTTACCGAGCATTGAGTTGCCCGTACGCAGCACATCCATCGGGTGTGAGTCAGCAGGGATACGCTCAAGTACATCTTTTAGTGCTTGTGGTAGACCACGTAATTTTTTGAGCTTGGCTTGATAGGCATCAAGTTCGCTTTGGGTTGGCAAGTTGCCATAAAGTAGTAAGTAAGCCACTTCTTCAAAGATACATTTGTCCGCAAGCTCTGAGACATCATAACCGCGGTAAGTCAGACCTGAGCCTGATTTACCAACGGTTGATAGAGCGGTCTTGCCAGCGACTTGACCGCGTAGTCCTGCACCTGAAAGTTCTTTTTTTGCTGCCATGATTAAATTCCTTTTGTTGGTAGCTTTAGTAGTAAAGTTTATTAGATAGCCAATTTTAATAAATCGTTTCTTAAATCACTGTATTGCTTGCTTAAGTCTACTTATTATCAGCAAACAGTTTATCTAACGTTTGCTCGAATTCGTGGTAGTTTAAGAAGTCGTATAGCTCCATACGGGTTTGCATGGTATCGACAACTTTGTCCTGCGTGCCGTCATCGAGTAGATGTTGATAGACGTTTAATGCCGCTTTATTCATCGCACGGAATGCTGATAGCGGGTATAGCACCATATCGACACCCACACCGTGTAATTGCTCTGTGGTATAAAGGTCGGTTTGACCAAACTCTGTCATGTTGGCGAGTACCGGTATATTCAGCACATCGGTAAATTTACGGTACATCTCAATATCAGTCAATGCTTCGGCAAAAATCATATCGGCGCCAGCTTCTTGAAAGGCAACCGCGCGCTCAACAGCCGCATCAAGACCTTCGACAGACAGCGCGTCAGTACGAGCCATAACCACAAAGTCTTTATCGGTTTTGGCATCAAGTGCTGCTTTTAGGCGGTCGACCATTTCTGAGATACTAACGATTTCTTTATTGGGACGGTGGCCACAGCGTTTTTGTGCGACTTGGTCCTCGATATGTACTGCTGCCACACCTGCTTTTTCCATTTTCTTGACGGTCTGAGCGATGTTAAACGCGCCACCAAAACCCGTATCGATATCCACCAATAGCGGCGTATCAACGGCATCAGTAATGCGGCGCGCATCTTCTAGGACGTTATCAAGGCTAGTCATACCCAAGTCAGGCAGACCAAATGAGGCATTCGCCACGCCAGCACCAGAGAGATATAGCGCTTGGTGACCAACTTGGGTTGCCATCATAGCGGTGTAAGCGTTAATCGCGCCAGCAATCTGTAGCGGCTGGTTGTTATCGTTTTTTTGTTTCATTGCACTGCGAAAGCGAGCGCCAGCTGATGAGGTCATGTCATAATCCTTACGTGGAGGGTAATCTTATCGATACTATTAATATTATGGATATCATATTTGATTGAATCGTTGTGATTGATTATACCCAATTATCCATGCTTGCAAAGCGGTCTTTCAATACTTTTAGTTAGGTGAATTTAATTAAAAGTTAATTTTTAATAAACATATTCGATATGTAAATAGTACTATCCATTATCTAGAGGTTTACTGAGATTAGTATTCATATCGCTTAAACCAACCACCAATCACTCGCTAGATATTTACATTTATTTACAATTACTACCATCAAATGATTAAACCATTGCACAAAAAAGCCCTCATAGCTTCGCTAAAAGGGCTTTTTTGCATCAAGTAGATTTGTATAAAGCTGAATGTATACCTAAGCTAGCTAACCAAAGAGACCCGCAAGATTGGCTAAGAACAACAGTGCAAAACCAGCTAAGAATATCAAACCAGCGATAGACAATGCATTCATACCTACTGACAGTTTTTTATGGTTTTTGACCAAGGTATAGTTGAGCCAACCAAAGATGGGTGCCGAAACGAACGCCGATATCATGGCGAATTTTAGCATCGAGCCCAATTGTCCGGTAAAGAAAGTGATAATCACCAAACCACCACCGATGGCATAAGTGGTCCAAAAGGCGATTTGCTTTTTATTGATCTCATCGTCACCTTTAAGTAAGCGCCAGCACTCAGCATTGGCACGGCCATAACCATCGGCACAAGTAATGGTGGTGCCAAACATACACATAAAGGCGACGAAGGCGACCAGCAGTCGTGACCATTCACCGATGGTACTGGTATACATATTAATCAGCTGATTGATATAAGCGGCGCCTGCAATCTCAATCTCTTGTCCTGAGCCATACTGGACAAACACGCCTAACGATAAGAAGAACAACGCCAAGACACCAGAGACCGAGTAACCCACATTGAAATCAAGCAATCCCTGACGGTGCGTGGTGTGTTCGGCTTTGACTTTAGCGGATGTCCACATCGAGGTAATCGCCGCAAACTCAAGCGGTGCTGGCATCCAGCCCATCAATGCTACGATAAAACCTAAGGTCGCCAAATTCCAAGGCGAGGCAGCGACAAAATCGGTTGCCATAACCGTCGGCTTGCCAGCGGCAATAATCACTGCTGCTACTGTTGCAGTGGTAAGAGCAATCATAATCCACTTAGTCACGCCATCAAGCAGCTTATAATGACCAGCAATCAGGAAGAACCACGAGACCGCAACGATAATCAAAGCCAATGTCATGGTGGACAAACCGAGGGAGGCAGGCAGCATAAAGCCTAGGATAACTGCCGCAATCAAAGATACCGCGCCCGTACTAATGACCGCCGATAAGACGGATAGGATGAAATAAATCCATAGATAGGCTTTCGAGCGTTTGGCATAGCCTGCGATTAAGCTTTCGCCAGTGTCGTAGACGTAATCGGTACCAAATCGAAAGAACGGGTATTTAAAGATATTGGCTAAAATAATCATAATCGCCAGCTGCCAGCCATATAGTGCGCCCGCCTGTGTCGATGAAATCAGATGTGAGCCACCGATAGCAGCTGTCGCCATTAAGATACCGGGACCAAAAATACGCCAGCTAAAGCCTTCTTGCTGCGGGGCGACGGTATCGTCGGTGGCGCTTGGGTTGTTGAGTGGTTGTGTGGACATGAATACCTCGAAATGGTTAAAACGGCAAATCATCACTTACCTGTGTCAGTCTGCCAATGATCGTTAGAAAATCGCTTTATACAATATATATAACGCCTATTTTATAACGTTAAATACAAAACGATTCATCTTGTATCGACTTTAGCACACCGATGCTATTCAGGAGAATGATTATTCTAATTATTATTACTATTTGTTTGCATTGCCATTCTTGATAGTTAGCATAATTAATTATTAATATCAAGAGTTAGTACTGAGTATTTTTTGGCGGTTCTTTATACCATAATCCGCAGCTGATAGCTGATAATTTATAGCTTTGAGGCAAATTTTTGTTTTCGATAGGTGATACCGCGCTGTTCATACACCTGATAAGTAGCAGTGAGTAAGTCAGGGATTTTAGGGTGGACAAAGTCTTTGAGGGTATGTAAATAAATAGGGGAGGTCACGTTTTCGTGTACCAAGCGTTGATAGCTGATTTGTTCTGTACGCACCGTTTGTAGGCTGGCAGGTACAAGCGTAACCCCTTCACCAGCAGCGACTAGTCCCAATGCTACTTGTAAGTCACTCACCGTGGTAGTCATCAGTGGCGCGATACCGTATTGTGCAAATAAATGCAGCAAAGGCTCGGTGACAGGCTCGTTAAGCGTACTAAACGATAGAGGCTGGCCTGTTGAGTTGGTTCTTTTTGTATGGGCAGGCAGTTTATTGGTCGATGTTGGTTTCGGTATGGACGTGGTTATTGCTGGCGTGGCTATCGGCAAATGCGTTTGATGGTATAAAATCAGGCGGTTATTTGCCAAATCTATCAAACGTTGCTCGCGCACATTGGCTAATGGGTGTGCTTTAGGCAGCGCAACCACATAACGCTCATGGCGTAATAGTATTTGCTGAATCCAAGGGTCTTGGTGGGCAAAACGCCCAAAACCAACATCAATGTCACCAGATTTTAGCGCATCTATTTGCTGGTAGGAGCTGATATCCTTTAGGTTGACCTCAATATCAGGGTTGGATTGTTTTAAACTAGCGATGACTTCTGGCAATAGCCCGTACAGGACAGACGGTACAAAACCAATGTTTAATGCGCTGCTGGGCGCAGACAATCGCTGGGTCATACTGGTGACGGTATCAATCTCTGTTAGTATGGCGCTGATTTTATCGTAAAAGAATGCCCCAGCTTCGGTGAGATGTAATGGTCTATTGTAGCGGTCGACTAACTCTACGCCCATATCGGTCTCGAGCTGTTTGAGCAAGCGACTCAGACTCGGCTGTGACAATCCCGTTTTGGTAGCAGCGGCGCTGAAACTACGCAAATCTGCGATAGCAATAAAAGCCTTGAGCTGTTTTAAATCCATATTTTATGCTCACTTATATATAATGTCATCGATGCTTATGGTTATTTTTTTAAAGAGCGCTTTTGGCTATTTTATACCAATAATAGGGGTAACCATAAAATTGTGCTTGAAGCGAGTGAAGTGACCCACTATATTGTTTGTTAACGATAGTGTTACACTTTAGCAAACAATAAAATCTTTATCCTTAATTCTAGCAGTCATCTTCTTTTTCGTGGTACAAACTGGTTTGGTATTACTTCATGAGTGATAAAAAAAATAGCCATAATTCAGATTTAGAGGCAAATTTAGCCAAAATTGCTAATACTAAGCCACGAAAGCGCATGCGTAAAGATAACATCTATGAACGTTTTATCACACGTGTTGAAAATGTCGACGGTGTTGATGAAGATGGTGAGTCAAAAGACACCACAGCAAATGACTTAAAGCCAGTAAAAGATGCCAACAAACTGTCCTCATATGAGCCATTAAGCGCAGCAGAGCTAGCGTTATTTGCTACTCAAGTACAAGAGGGTGAAACCCTAGAGGTCTATAACGACAAAGGTATCAACTTAGATTTTTCTGACGAAGATGAAGATTTAACGTCAAAGCACGTCACAATAACCAACCCCGACGAGTCTTTGGATCGGGGTTCAGAAGAAATTGAAAATAAAGAGCCTGAAAACCATGAATTCATAAACGAAGAAGTCATAAACGAAAAAATATCAAATAAGAAGTCGATAAAATCCAAAGACAAGCAAGCGAGTAGCAAAAAACCGCTCGTCATTGGTATGGTTTTTGGCTCATTACTGATCGCTGCCATCGTCATGATGCTTGTTTTTACCGGTGTGCTGTCGACTTCAACGAAGACTGATATAGCGAATGGTGCGGAAATACCAGTAATAGCAGAGAATAATTCCGATGCCAGTAGAGAGGCTGAGGTGGTAGAAACCACTGAGCAAGATACTCAGACTGCTGCTGACGCTACTGCAGCTCAAAATCAAGGTGAGGTTATTGGCTCAGAGGCACAACCAGCACCGCAACCATCCAATGATAAACCAGCTGACGCATCCATCACTTATGAGGACTTTAGACAAGAGTCTCAAAGTACGCTATATCGTGAAACTGATGATTAATCTGGCTTTATTATAGTAAGGGAGTAAGCGGCTGTTGTCCTATGACAAGCTGACTTTTACTGTCTAAAACCAGTTTTCTTACCGCTTATCAGTCAATCAGAGCGCTCATACCAAAAACCATTGCATAACACCAGAGTCCTCGTATCATGACATAGAGGATGCAGTTATATACTGCTGATGACATGGATTGACTGGGTATTGTCCTATGAAACACTCAGATAGTAAAAGCAATATTGAGGCCGCAGTGACGCAATCAGTAAAATTCGCAAAGGGCAGGTCAGCGAATAATATAAAGTTTGTTGGCGTGCTAGGCATCCTCTGTACTTTATTCTTGGTAAGCGTCTTTATATTCGATGGTGTTTTTTCAACCTTTTCGACGAGCGATCAAATAGCGCTGGCGAGTCACCCAGTATTTTCTGTTAATGATGCTGCATCTACCAATCAAAGCAATATTGCGCTAGTAGCCGATGCTGAACTCTCGCAAGCAAAAAATGGTGACCCAGCAGCAAATGCTGTGAAGAGTGGTTCTACCATGAGCGAAAATGACTTTAGGCAAGAGGCGCAGAACATAATACGTCGCGATCCAGAAAGTCTAGACATGCAAGCAGCAAACTTAAATACCCAAGCTATGGCAATGAACCGAACCATCAGCAATGAGGACTTTAGAGTAGAAGCTAAGTAGGTGTTATATCGTGATGAAAATCAATAGAGCTTTTGAATTAGAATCCCAAGTAATTATTTATAAGTAATCATTCATAAGCAACCACCTACAGTTCAGCACTTACGTATAAGCCTACTAAATCTTAAGAAGATTCATCTATTTTGCGATATTTGCGTCAAAAAAATCAAGCCAAAGCCGACGACCTTCATCATTAAAGCGCCGCACCGTATTGAAATATTGTTGCCGTGCCGCCTCATTTACTAGGGGCTCGGGCAATAATGGATCGAAGATCACACTGCGGATACCTGCATCTCCAAGCGTAAACACTTCTCGTAAAGCCGCGTCATGGCTCAAATTATCCATATGTTTTAACCAATTGTTCAGTTGATAAGACATGTCTTCATAATATCTCTCTAATTGCATGTCAGACCAAAGTCCTAAGGCTTTTTTTTGGCGAATAGAATCAAAATCGCAAGCCTTAAATACGATGGCTTCTGCTCCTAACCCTAGATTCAATAGACGTTTACGAACGCTATCTATACCGCCCTGTAGATTATTCGGGCGTATATAGAGTCCTTTGTCTAGCTCGCGAAACCCTAATAACGATAAAGCCCGGTCACGTGCGCGTAGTATTGTGCGGTTACTGCGAGGTAGACCACCCGTGGCCACGGCTATCCATGAGCCGTCTGATTTTATGGTCTTTCTATCGGAGGTATGCCATGAGGCGACATCATCGCCTAATTTTTGTGCTTCTGGCCCCAATTGATAAGTAGCAGGCCCGATTGCCTCAGCGAGCTCTGCTTGGGTTAAACGCGCCATGGTTACGCGAATACTGTTCTCTGTCATGCCAAACACTGAGCCTGCCAAAATAGCTTCAGTAGCGGTAAGAGTACTGTTGTCCGCTACCGTTAATAAACGGAGGAGGAGAAGTCGGGGACTGGGTTTATTCATATTACACACCTTGACGAAATAATTTTTATTATGTAATACTAGCTGTTATAAAATAGTATAGGTTAGTCAAAATCAAGGAAGATAACAATTATGTCAATGATAAATCAATTTAATACTCATGAAGTAAATAATCAACCCTTTGCCTTAGCTAACTACAACGCTTGGGAAACAGATGCTGCCCTTATCGAAGCTGTAACGCGAGAAGGAGCAGGGTGGGCAGAGGAACACCTGAGTGAATTCGGTGCTCGTACAGGCGGTGATATGATTGCTAGCGGGTTTTTAGCCAATGAAAACCCGCCTAAGTTACGAGATTTTGATAGTTATGGACGGCGTATAGATGAGGTGGATTTTCATCCAGCCTATCATGAGCTGATGACTGCTGGCATGAAATATGGCATGAGTAATTTTGCGTGGCGTAATGAAAGTCATAAAAACCCTCATGTAGCTCGAGCCGCTGTGATGTATCTTGGTTCGCAAGCTGATGCAGGGTTTGGTTGTCCGATGTCTATGAGCTACGCAGCGATTCCTGCCCTAAGGCATTCACCAGAGCTAGCAGAAAAGTGGCTGCCTAAACTCTTATCGCAGGACTATGATCCGCGTAGTTTGCCCATGGAAGAAAAACTGGGTTGTACTATGGGTATGGGCATGACTGAAAAGCAAGGCGGATCCGACCTACGCCGCAATACAACGCGAGCACTGCTGCAAGAGGACGGAACCTATGAGCTTATTGGTCACAAGTGGTTTTTTTCAGCCCCGATGTGTGACGCTCATTTAGTATTGGCACAGACTGACAATGGCCTCAGTTGTTTCTTAGTGCCACGTTTTCGTCCTGATGGTACGAAAAATGCCGTTCGTATTCAACGTCTAAAAGACAAGCTGGGTGACTGGTCGAACGCCTCTTCGGAAGTCGAATTTCAAGCCGCGTTTGGTGAGTTGGTGGGCTTAGAAGGTCGTGGTATTCCGACAATTATTGAGATGGTAGCACTGACTCGGCTGGACTGTATGGTTGGCTCCTCAGCACAAATGCGCCAAGCGATTGTGCAAGCTATTCACCACACCAGTCAGCGTGAGGCCTTTGGTAAATTATTAATTGACCAACCCATTATGCGTAATGTGCTTGCTGACTTAGCGTTAGAGTCGGAGGCGGCATTGGCGCTTACGATGCGTATCGCACGCGCAGTCGGCATGATAGAAAAAGATCCTCATGAAGCCGCCCTTGCTCGTATCGCGACTGCGATTGGTAAGTACTGGATATGCAAGCGTGCGCCAGTTCTTATCAATGAAGCGCAGGAGTGCTTAGGAGGAAATGGTTACGTTGAAGAGAATATTATGCCGCGTCTCTATCGACAGGCGCCGTTAAACTCAATCTGGGAGGGTAGTGGTAATGTGCAATGTCTTGATGTGCTTCGAGCTTTAAAAAAGGAGCCAGAAACTCGTGACGCTCTATTTGCGGAACTGCAGAAAGCCGCTGGCAAGAACCCTCATTACGATAACGAGCTGAGTCTTTTATCCGAACGTTTCGATGACATTGAAACCTTAGAGTTTCGCAGTCGCTACGTGATTGAACGCTTAGCATTAATGCTCCAGGCTTCAATCTTACTATTAAGTGATAATACGGAAATTGCAAAAGCATTCTGTCTTTCACGGCTCGCAAGCGAACACGGGCTAGCCTTTGGAACACTGAGCCCTGATGCTCCAGTTGAGCTATTGATTAAACGCGCTGCAGGAGCTACAAAAGCGCTATTATGAACAGATTTTGCTATTTGATAAGAAGAGTTATCCGCTTGAGCTCTATAATTGCTCTTTGGAGCAACTCCGGAGCTTATCTATATAATTTGCCCAATCCTGCATCATTTGCACCCTAGTATCTATTTCATCTAATCGATTATAGGCACCGCCATGCGTGTCCTTTACTCTATGGCCTAATTGCAGCTCAGTCACGATATCTGAATAACGCAGTTCAGGTTGCTCCATCAGTAAGGTTTTAGCGGATGCTCGAAAGCCATGAGCGCATTGAATATCCTTATATCCAAGCCTATGAAATACTTGTACTAGCGTGGCTTTACTAATATAAGTATTACTTGAGGTACGCATCGATGCAAATACGTATTCTTGATGACCGGTAATTGATTGCATTTCTAGTAAGCGCGTAATAACCTGAGAAGCCAATGGTACAACCAAGTGCGATACCATATCTTCACGACCTTCGCCTTTAGTAGGAGAAAACTCCCATAGCTTGTTATCCCAATCTATATCTTGCCAGCGCATAGAACGCAAATCGATACTACGCACAAAGACATACGGTAGTAAATTCATTGCCTCTAAAGTAATCACACTTGCTCCTTTAAACGACTCCATATCTCGTAATAATACTGCAAACTGCTCAGGCTTGGTAATGGCTGGCAGGTGATTACCTGAATTGGCAGGTGCAAGCTCACCGCGCGTATCAATCGCCACATTTCTATCACAGAGTCCTCTTGCGACAGCGAATGAAAATACTTTTTCAGTATAAAGTCTTGTGCTTGCACCAACGAATGCTGCTTGATTTTCATTATTTTGAATGGCCTCACAGACATTTAATATAATCTCACTAGTAATATCATTCATTCTTAAGTCGCCAATTTCACGACACATATATCCTAAGCATAAATCCCAATATTCTAGCGTCGATTCACTAAACGAGAGTTTATTAGACTTGGCTGTGCGACGACTGGCTATTTTATTGTCTCTCCAAGCTCGAACTATCTCGGCAAACGTTGCATTTTTTAAGTGAGCATATTTATTCACTTTTTCTTGTTGGCTTGTCGCCTTAGGATCAACACCTTTAGCAACTATTTCCAGTATAGAGTCAGCTTTATACTTAACTTCATTCAGACCAATCTCATCCACTCGGCCAAGCATCATTCTAGGACGTTTGCCTTCAATATGCGGATGGGGATAACGGAGGTAGTATTCCTTTTTACCATTTGGGTAAATGCGTACACTTAAACCCGCAATGCCAGAAATACTGACAGAGTAATCTTTATCCCGACATTCAAGAACATTGATATCGTTTATATTATTGACAGCCATCATCTATATCCGTGGACGTTGTAGGTACGATAAATTAAGCATATTTATCTATTAACTTAATACTCAAGTTACAAGTATGCTTCTCGCAGTCGTCATAGCTTATGAAGAGTATTTTTTGCGAATATTGAAATATAATTGGACACTGATTATTATAGTATAATCAACAACCCCTTTAAATAAATAGGCTTAAGGTATAATCATCCCCAAGGCTACCTTGGGGATAAATATACCATAATAAACTAATAAAGCGTAGGCGATGCAATTATTGCCTTAAAATACTCTAAATGTTGTTTTTATCTATGATTACAGTACATAGTTAGCTATAAAAAATTGTTTGTACGCCTTATTTATCAATGTGTTCATAGGTTTTTCTATAGAAAATATGCTCGCGTACGTGCACATAATAATGAAATAGGGGTCATAGTACTGTTCTGTGCAAATTTGAGAGGGCTATTTTAAGTAGTCTATAAATGTATGTATCAGCTTAATAGACTAGCTCTGTGTAAGTAGTGATATAATGCCGCGATAATCGATATTTCATGAAAGGTTCACATTATGGCTCGTACCGCTAGCGCATTACACATTTTAGTAAAAGACAAAGAACTGGCTGACGACATTATTGTCAAGCTTAAAAAAGGCGCCCAGTTTGATGTGCTGGCTAAAAAACACTCAACCTGCCCATCAGCTAAAAAAGGCGGTAGCTTAGGGGAGTTTCAAAAAGGCGACATGGTACCGGCATTTGATAAAGTCTGCTTCAATGGCGAGCTCTTCACCCCGCATTTAGTAAAAACCAAGTTTGGCTGGCATGTGGTTAAAGTGCTTTATAGAATGTAAGAGCTAAAGTCGGAGCTGCATAATCCTTATATGCTGACTTGTTATCTTCTCTTAAAATCAAGTCAATAAAAAGCAGATGCCATAATCAGTATCTGCTTTTTATTTATTATGATAAGAGCTAAAAAAGCTGAATGAGGGGGCAAGTAAGGTAGTCAGTTGTATTTATATTAGATTATTA
>NZ_JBQSXN010000023.1:0-38860 GCF_052378235.1 Psychrobacter sp. AOP3-A1-26 | reverse complement strand
ATGTATGTTCGGTAAAATATATATACCTTCAGCAAGCTTTTACCTTATGCGCGGCGCCATGTCGTACCTGCGCGGCTGTCTTCGAGCTCAATACCCGCCTCTTTTAGTTGCTCGCGTATTTCATCTGCACGGGCAAAATCCTTGTTGATCTTAGCATCAGCACGCTCAATGATTAAATCATCGATAGCAGCATCGCTTAGGCCGTCTTCTGCCTTATCGCCAATCACTGCTTGCAAAAACTGCTGTACTGGCTGCTGTAAAATATTCAGCACTTGCGCCAACGCTTTAAGCTGCTGCGCCCATTGCCAGGCATCATCTACGTCTTCGGCTTTAATCGCTTTATTAATATCGCGTGCCAGCCCAAATAGCACACTAATCGCTGTGGAGCTATTGAGGTCATCATTCATGGCTTTGATAAAGCCTTGCCCAGCTGTGCTGCTATAAGCGTCATTTATCAATGCATCATTAATTATTAGCGTCTGCCCTTTTTGTTGTTCAGCCAATTTTAATGCATTGTACAATCTGCTTAGGCTATTGTGTGCTTCATCCAATGCGCTATCAGAGAAATTCACTTGGCTGCGATAATGGCTTGATAGTAAGAAAAAGCGCACCGTTTCAGGTAGGTATTGCGCGGTCACATCACGAATGGTAAAGAAGTTGCCCAGTGATTTGGACATTTTTTCGCCATCAACGTTGATAAAACCCACATGCATCCAATTGCGCGCATACTCACAGCCAGTCGCCGCTTCAGATTGGGCTATTTCGTTTTCGTGATGCGGAAACTGTAAATCGTGACCTCCGCCATGAATATCAAAAGTATTGCCAAGGCATTTGGTCGACATTGCTGAGCACTCAATATGCCAGCCCGGACGCCCTTGTCCCCATGGTGACGCCCATTGTGGCTCATTGGGTTTTGCTGCCTTCCATAAGACAAAATCAAACGGATTGCGCTTGTCGTGTTCGACATTGACACGCGAGCCTGCTTGCATATCATCTAGATTACGCTTAGATAATTTGCCATACTCTGCAAAGCTATCGACGGCATAATAAACATCACCGTTATCACCTGCATAAGCATAATCATTAGTGACCAGCGTCTCAATCATTTGCTGCATTGCATCGATATGGTCAGTCGCACGTGGCTCGGCATCGGGCATTAGACAGCCAAGCGCCGTTGCATCTTCGTGCATCGCTTCGATAAATCGCTGCGTCAATGCGCCAATTTCCTCATCATTCTCATTAGCACGAGTAATGATCTTGTCATCGATATCCGTGATGTTACGCACATAATTAACGTCATAACCCAATTGTGCTAGCCAACGCACCGCCATATCAAAGCCAACCATCACCCGCGCATGACCAATATGACAATAATCATAAACCGTCATGCCGCACACATACATACCTACCTGCCCTGATTTTAGTGGTACGAACTGACGTTTACTGCCAGTTAGTGAGTCATAAATGGCAAGCTGAGACATCGCATCGGCAAGTGGTGTGGTCATAGTTAAAAGGCCTTTAAAGTAAAAGTATAAGAAAAAATAAGTTTAGGGCGCACCAATATAAAACTCAACCCATTATCTTAGCGAAAACAGCCATAAAATACTACAATGAGCGCGCAACTAACGCTATTCAATTATAAAAAACCTTTAAGGATTTAGATATGGGCAATCGCTTAAGCAAAATATATACACGCACTGGTGATGACGGCAGTACTGGAATGGCAGACGGCAGCCGTGTCAGTAAAGCCGACAGTTTATTTAGCGTGATGGGTGACATAGACGAGCTCAACTCACATATCGGTCTGGTACGTGCTCAATTACAGCAAAATAATGCGCCTTCAAGTTCAGAGTTGTCTATAGAGGAGTCGTTTTCTCAAGCATTGGTCATCATTCAGCATTTGTTATTCAATATCGGCGGTGAGCTGGCTATGCCAGAATATGAAGGCGTCAACGCCACTCACATTGCATGGTTGGAGCAGCAGATCGATATTATGAACACCACTTTGCCACCGCTAAAAGATTTTATCTTGCCAACGGGATCGGTATTGGTCAGTCAACTGCACATTGCCCGTACGGTCTGCCGCCGTGCTGAGCGCCAAGCAGTATTATTACAACAAGAACGTCCAGACGCGATTCGTAGCACAGCCGTCAGCCTTATCAATCGCTTGTCTGATTGGCTATTTGTCGCGGCACGTTTTTGCACCGATCCCAACAAGGTCTCTGAGGTACTTTGGGACCCCCAAGTATTACAAAAACTGGCTGAAGATAAATAACGCTCTATAACAATATTATTTGGTCAAGACGCTAAAAAAATAAAGAAAAGCCCGCAACCTTAACACTGCGGGCTTTTTGCTGATTTAATAATACTATTCAGCAACTATATTATTGTTCGACAACTACATTATTGCTCAACAACGGCATAAGACTTACTGATTAGTAAGTAGCGCTTTCATCTTCAATAATGACCATATCGATGTTGTCATCTTCAGGTGTCGATTTTTTGGCAGATTTTTTCGCCTCATCAGCAGGTGCATCGGCTGAGCGACTGTCCGTATCGTTGTTTTGGTTACTGCTTGGATTATTAACAGTCGGCGGCGTGGCAGGACGAATCGGCTCAACTGGCGTTACTTCTCTAGGCTGGCGAACTGGCGCTGACTGACTGTCATCGTTCTGTGCCGCTGCTCGGCGTTCAGCTTGCTCGGCGGCACGTTGGGCACGCTGTTTTTCTATCTCAGACTGAAGCACTGAGCTTGCGACTACTTCCGACACCACAGTCATTAGAGCGGGCTGTCCAGCGATACGCGTACGTACTTGACCGCCTTGCGTCCCAACGACATAAGTGAAAGCATCGTCGACAAGCATATTATTATTAATACGAATATTGTCTTTGGCTAAACGAGACTGTAGGCTTGGCTGATTATTGGCAGCTTGGACTTGGCTCGCTTGATATAAGTCTTCGCTTGGCAAGGTCATACTCACGCTTGCTTGACAAGTCGTCATACCATTATCATTAGCGGCTTGTAAAACGGCGGCATTTTGTACATCGATCACGATACCATTGGCTTTTTCGGTAACCGCACCATTATCCAGATTAACTTCTGCTTCATTAGCATAGCTTGCCGCCAATGTTTGCGCTTGCTGATTGAGCGTGTTTTTTAAGGCAGATTTGAGTCGATCCTGAACCATTGGATCATCACAGCTAACCGCAGTAGCAGCAGCGTTTTCACTTGTGGCTGTTTCTTGTTCAGTGGTCTCTGCAGTTTCCGTGGTATTTTCTTCTTCTGAGCGGTCACAGCCAGCAAGTGCCAAACCGCATACCATCCCAATACCAGCAACCTTATACCACTTGCTCAAATTCTTATTTGCTACGCTCATATTTATTTTGCTCCAATTTACTGATTCGTGCCGCCACCGACGGACAGTATTTGATATTCAAACCCTCACACTCAAATAATAACCGTGATTGTGATAGGTTTAAAAACAACATTATTATACGGTATTTGTATTCAATGGTCATCAGTGTAGCCTATTGATATACAAATAACGTCTCACATTATGCCCAAAATCTAGGTTTGGTTGCAAAAACGCAACAAATACATATTTAGACAATGACGTCGGTTTGCCACTACTGCCCTGTATTTCATAAATATTCCATTAGACCCTGTTTATCAGAAACGATATGATGGCGCTAAAAATACTGGTTAGATAGTGGTTATGATAAACCTTAAAAATACGCTTTTATTAGGTCATCGCGGTGCTCGCGGTGAGGCATTAGAAAACACCTTATCGGGCTTCGAGCATACTCAAAGCTTGCAAACGGCTGGTTTAGCGGGTGTTGAATTTGATGTGCAGCTAAGCGCTGATGGACATTTGGTCATATTTCATGATGATAACCTAGAACGCATGTGCGCCCAGCAATCACACATTGAGCAGCTAAACCTCGCTGAGATTCAACGCCACGTACAATTTGGACATCAGATTGTCACTTTAGCCAGTATAGCGCCTGTGCTGCGTGGCTTTACTTATATTGAGCTTGAGCTTAAAACGCATAACCGTACTGATTATGGCAAATTAATCAAGGCTTTGCAGCGCGACCTAATTGACAGTCCACTTACCAGCTTACCTATTGTGTTGACTAGCTTTGATATCGAGCTCCATACCAGACTACAATGCAGTAAATTATTGGCGCATATTCCGCGTGGTTTACTTATTCGTACACCTGAAGCATTGGCAACAGCGCCTAATACTGCTCTGCAACTTGGCTGTGGGCAATTGGGTATTCACTACCCACTTCTGAACAAAAAAATCATTCAGCACTGCCATCGTTACAATTTGCCTGTCAGTGCGTGGACCGTCAATGATATCGACACCATTGAACAACTTATAGCTTGGCAAGTAGATGTCATTATCACAGATTACCCCACTCGTTTACTTATCTATTAAATCTGTTAGCTTCATTTTTATACCCCTTTGATTGCCTACATATTTGTCGTTCAACTTACACTTTTACTGCATGTCTGATAAGTCACGGGGAATTTTTGTCAACACCTCCTATAATCGATACAAGTTATTGTTATTTAGCAATATTTTTATAGTGTATAAGTGTTCACTTTATGGAGTTTTTAGGGTATTATAGGAAGTTAAATTAATACCGCTAGGGATATTATATGATTGCAAAAAAAGCACTTGGCTTACCGCTTAAAGGCTTACGTTTCGCTATCAAATCTGGTGACACGATTGCAAAATCTGCCAGCACTCAAATGACGCGTTTCAAAGCTCGTTTTGATGAGAACAAAGCGAATAACTCACTCAATGAGACGCCAGTTGCCAAACGCAACTATGCGGACACTTCTGAAAAAACCGATGTGTCTAGCAATGCAGACAGCATCGATATGCGTGAGTTTGAGTTTACTAAAGCGCCGATTAACTGGATCCCAGCGACTATTCTGGTAGCCACCCCTATCGCTGCTGCGATTATTACGCCATGGTATCTATTTACCCACCAAGTCAGCGCACCCGTTTGGGGCGTGTTTGGTGCTTTTATGGTATGGACAGGCATCAGTATCACTGCCGGTTATCACCGTTTATTGTCGCATCGTGCATATAAAGCACATCCGGTGGTTAAAAACTTTTTATTGCTTGGTTCTACCTTAGCGGTACAAGGTTCAGCATTTGACTGGGTTTCTGGTCATCGTAGCCATCATCGTCATGTTGATGATCGCTTAGACGATCCGTATTCAGCGAAGCGTGGCTTTTTCTTTAGTCACATGGGCTGGATGCTACGCAACTACCCTAGCGGTAAGTTCGACTACAAAAACATCCCGGACTTGACCAGAGATAAAACCTTGCAGATCCAGCATAAGTATTATGGTCTATGGGTATTGGCAATGAACGTCGGCTTCGTCGCTGCCGTTGGTTGGTTATTGGGCGATGTTTGGGGTACGTTGGTACTTGCCGGTTTACTACGCTTAGTACTGACCCATCACTTTACCTTCTTTATTAACTCGCTATGCCATATGTTTGGGTCACGTCCTTATACCGACACTAATAGTGCCCGTGATAACTTTATCCTAGCTATCTTTACTTGGGGTGAGGGTTATCATAACTACCATCATTTCTTCCAATACGATTATCGTAATGGCGTAAAATGGTGGCAATATGACCCAACCAAATGGTTGATTGCAGGTCTATCGAAGCTTGGTTTAACCAGTGAGCTACGTACTGTTGATGACACAACGATCAAACATGCCGAAGTGCAAATGCAGTTTAAAGCAGCACAACAGCAGATTGATACGGCATCAAGCAATGGTCTTGATCTTCCTCATGCTATGAAAAGCTTCCAAGAACGCATCAAGTTTGAATACGATGCCTTTACCCAAACGGTTGAAGAATGGCAAGCCCTTAAAGCAAAAACCATTGAGCTGAAAAAGACCGAGTTTGCTGATCGTCTACATGAAGTTGAAAATGAGTTAAAACACGACTATGCCAAGATTGAGCAAAAAATACTGACCCATAATAGCAACTTAAAAACAGCGTTTCGCTCTATCGGACAAAACACCAAAGCGGCTTAAGCTTTAATAGAAAACTAGTCATTTAGCTTCCTTACTTTACGTTTTTCCTTCCCTCTATCTGTAAAAGATAGGGGGATTTTTTATGACGTATTTATAAACGCTTGCCATAAAAGACAATGGTCTTTAGCAGAAATAGAATGACAAGTATCAATGACAGGAGATAGACATAGCGAAACGTTACCAACTTCAGGCTATGTTATAGTGAGCTTATTACTCTCATTACTCGGTTTTATACTAATTTTTCATACACCCGCTTTTATACCTAAGCTTCTAAACCTAAGCTTCTAAACCTAAATTGGAAAGTCTCATATGCGCTATCAAAATACCTACGTCAAGTTAGATACCCGTCTTTATCATGAGCAACCACCGACGCCTTTAGACAACCTACGTGTTGGTCATTTTAATAAGCAAGTTGCAGAGCAATTAGGCTGGACGGAAGATGAAGACTTAATGGCACACTGGGTTGAGATATTGGGCGGACAATACGTGCCTGCTCAGTTTCAGCCATTATCAATGGCTTACGCCGGTCATCAGTTTGGACAATGGGCTGGACAGTTGGGTGATGGGCGCGGCCTATTAATGGCGCAAGTGCTAGATAATAACGACCAATTACAAGACTTACACCTTAAAGGTATCGGCCTAACACCCTACTCACGGATGGGCGATGGACGTGCTGTTTTACGCAGTACCATTCGTGAGTACTTATGTGGTCATGCCCTAACCCAACTTAGCATTCCTTCGTCTAACGCTTTGGGGTTTGTGGTATCTGAAACTAAAGTTCGCCGTGAACGTATGGAGACTGGAGCAGCATTGATGCGTGTGGCTGACAGCCATATTCGCTTCGGTCATATCGAATGGATTGCTAGCTTTGCTCCCGATTTGCTCGCTGAGTTTACCGACTATATGATTGACACCTATTATCCTGAATGCCATGACAGCGAATCGCCAGTCTCAGCATTTCTACAAGCGGTGGTTGAGCGTACAGCGCGGATGATCGCTGACTGGCAATTGATTGGATTTGCCCACGGGGTGATGAATACCGATAATCTATCTATCACGGGTAGCACCTTAGACTTTGGCCCGTTTGGCTTTATGGAGCGCTTTAATCCCGCTTGGATTAACAATCACTCTGACCATACCGGACGCTATGCCTATCAAAACCAACCTGCCATCGGTCATTGGAATTTGAATGTTTGGCTGCCGCACTTTATGCGTTTAGAAGGCGTTACCCGTGAAACGCTGGCGGATTGTTTGGCACCTTATGAGCCAATCTTTATGCAGCATTATCAGCAAGGGCTATGCCGCAAACTTGGACTACCGCACGCAAAAGAAAGCCTAACCTTGGCTTTTGAATGGTTAAGCTTATTAGAGGACAACTTACTCGACTATACCAACAGCTTCCGTGCGCTACTCGGCTTGGTCGCGCCAACTGAATACCCTTACGAGCAGCAACTACTAAAAACTATGATGACTGAACTTAACCATCAGGCGCAACAAGTCTGGCAAGATTGGTCGACACGCTATTTGGCGCAAATACAGCAGCTGTCTATTGAGCAATCCATTAATGACATGCAAACGAACAACCCCGTTTATGTCCTACGCAATAGCATGGCACAACGGGTGATTACAGCGGCTGAACAAGGACAGTTTGAAGAATTAAATCGAGTTTTCAACCTACTTGCAACACCTTATAGAGTACAAGATATTGCCAGCGAACTCGATACAACGCCACCTGCACCTCATGCACCGCAAATGCCGATTAGCTGTTCTTCTTAATAAGCCTACTACTCTGTAATATTTTGAAACATTGTGAAATTAAGGTTGATATTCAATGCTGTTTTTTGGCATTATCAACTGGCTAAATAATGAATATCAATTCATTATATTGTCTGCCTGTTTCAAGGCGCTTAGCTAGGCAACCTTTTGCCAATAATGCTAGAATAACTGTTTTTAAGATATTACAGTTTTTACGCTGATACCTAGTCGTTAAACACGACCTTTTTAGTATAAAAGCACCCTCATTATAGTATATTTCTTGAGGGTTAGACGTCGGCTTTTATCACGATTCACTCTATTTCAATTTATCCCAACCATGGCCATTATTATGAAAGACGATATCACTTTGAATACGGATACCCCTAGTACAGAAAAAGAGCAGTTTGAGCAAGCTGCCCTGCACTACCATGAGTTCCCACGCCCTGGTAAAATCTCAGTCACCCCTATCAAGCAGATGGCTAACCAACGTGATTTAGCTTTAGCCTACTCTCCAGGTGTCGCGGTGCCTTGTCTTGAGATTGAAAAAGACCCAAAGCTGGCGGCTAAATATACGGCACGTAGCAACTTGGTTGGTGTTATCACTAACGGTACGGCGGTACTTGGTTTAGGGAATATTGGTCCACTAGCATCAAAGCCTGTCATGGAAGGTAAAGGCGTTCTATTCAAAAAGTTTGCGGGTATTGACGTATTCGATTTAGAAATAGCGCAAAATGATCCTGATAAATTTATCGAAGCGGTTGCCGCACTTGAGCCTACCTTTGGCGGTATCAACTTAGAAGACATCAAAGCGCCAGAATGTTTCAAAATCGAGCGCGAATTGCGTGAGCGTATGAACATTCCGGTTTTTCATGATGATCAACACGGGACCTCAATTATCGTTGCCGCGGCGATGCTCAACGCACTATTGATTACTGATAAAAAAATAGAGGATATTAAGATTGTCTGCTCAGGTGCTGGTGCTGCCGCTATCTCCTGCTTAAACATTATCTGTGCGCTAGGCGTTAATAAAGACAATGTTTTTGTTTCTGATTCGCGCGGTATTATCAGTACCAGCCGTGAAAACCTTGATGAAACCAAACAGCGTTATGCTCGTGATACCACGGCTACGACCATCGAAGAAGTGATGGATGATGTCGATATGTTCTTAGGCTTATCGATGCCTGGTATATTGACTGAAGATATGGTTCGCCGCATGGCAAAAGACCCTATTATCTTCGCACTGGCCAACCCAACGCCTGAAATCATGCCAGAATTGGCACATGCGGTACGCCCAGACGTCATTATGGCTACGGGTCGCTCAGACTATCCAAACCAAGTAAACAACGCGTTATGCTTCCCGTATATCTTCCGCGGTGCATTGGATGTAGGTGCAACGACCGTCAACGAAGAAATGAAAATCGCTTGTGTAAAAGCAATCGCTGCGATGGCACACGTTGAAGCAACGCCGACTAAAAACGTCAAAAGCGTTGAGAAAATGCAAAGCTTCGGTCGTGATTATCTAATTCCAGGACCTTTAGAGCCAAACTTAATCATCGAGATCGCCTCTGCCGTTGCTAAAGCAGCGATGGATTCAGGTGTTGCGACGTTGCCTATCGCCGATATGAAAGCCTATCGTCAGAGCCTATCTGAGTTTGTTTATAACTCAGCGTTTGTGATGAAGCCGATTTTTGCTCGTGCAAAAGCAGATCCAAAGCGTATCGTCTACTGTGAAGGCGAAGACAGCAATGTATTGCTCGCGATACAAGTGGTCGTCGATGAACAGCTGGCACAACCCGTCTTAATTGGTCGCCCTGCAGTCATCGCCAATAATATCGAAAAGCTCGCACTACGTCTAAAAGACGGTGAAAACATCACTATCGTCAATATTGATGATGACCCACGCTATAAAGACTACTGGAAAGGCTACTACGAGAAAAACAAACGTAACGGTGTTAGTATCGAACTTGCCCGTCGTGATGTACGCCGTAAGACCTCTTTGATCGGTGCTTTGTTGGTCGAAAATGGTGATGCTGATGGTATGATTTGTGGTACCTTTAGCCACTATCAATTGCATCTTAAATACGTGCAAAATGTTATCGGTAAAAAACAAGGGGTTAACGACTTTTATGCGATGAATGCGGTGTTGATGCAAGATCGCAATATCTTTATTGCCGACACTTATATCCATGAAGATCCTAGCGCTGAACAATTGGCTGAAATGACCATATTGGCAGTTGAGCAGTTGCGCCGCTTCAGCATCACGCCACGAGTAGCACTGGTATCACATTCAAACTTTGGTACTTCTGATCGCGCCAGCGCTGTAAAAATGCGCAAGGTTCATCAGTTGCTATTAGACATGGATGTGGACTTCGATTTTGACGGTGAAATGCATGGTGATGCCGCACTGGATGCGAATATCCGTTCAGAAGACTTACCGTCGAGCACGCTAGAAGGCAATGCCAATCTACTTATATTGCCAACGCTTGATTCTGCTAATATCGCCTTTAACTTACTAAAAACAGCCACAGGTAGCGCTTCTATCGGGCCTATCCTATTGGGTGCCAATAAGCCGGTGCATATCCTAACGCCATCAGCAACAGCGCGCCGTGTGGTTAATATGACGGCTCTTGCGGTCACTGAAGCTCAAGACTTAGAAAATGAGCATCAATAATCATTGATACGCTTGTAAGCACGCCATTAGGACGGTCTTCTATCATTTATTTATAGAAACCGTCTGCTATACTAAAACCAGTCAATGCTTGATAAGCATTGACTGGTTTTTTTGAACAGAACAATTTAGTCAATACTGAATAAATAAAAAGAGAGAATTATGCAAGTATATCTCGTCGGCGGCGCTGTTCGTGACCAGCTATTAGGACGCCCGATCAAAGACAAAGACTTTGTCATCGTTGGAGCGACGGTTACAGAAATGCTTGAGGCAGGGTTTCAACAAGTGGGTGCCGACTTTCCGGTATTCTTGCATCCTACCAGTCACGAGGAATACGCACTGGCGCGCACTGAGCGCAAACAAGGCGTTGGTTATCAAGGATTTAGTATCCATGCGAGCCCTGAGGTAACATTAAAAGAGGACTTGCGCCGCCGCGACTTGACTGTTAACGCCATGGCAATTGAAATCACTGGCTTAACCGATGACACTCCTGTCAACGGTGAGGTTATTGATTACTATGGTGGACTGACTGACATAGAAAACAAAACCCTACGTCATGTCTCAGCTGCGTTTAGCGAAGATCCATTACGTGTCCTCAGAACTGCTCGATTTTATAGTCGCTATTATGATTTGGGTTTTGTCATTGCTGATGAAACCTTATTATTAATGCGCCAATTGGTTGCCTCTGGGGAACTCGCGCACTTAAGCGCGGAACGCATTTGGCAAGAGTCAAGCCGTGCAACCTTACAACTATCCCCTCATATCTACTGGCAACAGCTGTTCGACATCGATGCTTTAGTAGAGTATTTTTTGCCATTACATCAGGCGTGGAGTGATGGAAATATACGAGAGACGGTGCAGACTGCGCTATACTTCGCAGGTCAGATGCAATTAAACCTGTCACAACGCTGGGCGCTATTAATGGCTAGCCTAAACTCATCATTGTTTGATAGCAAAACCGATATTTCAACGGATGTTCCAAAGAGCAATCAATCAACGATTACAAAGGGTATCAACGATATAGGCAATACGGCCAAAGTACCAAAAGCACAAAACCAGTTTGCGACTCTATTCGTACAACAAGCTAAAAAACTCAGCACCATAAATACGCTTAGTGCAGCTGAAAAAATCGACCTTATTCAAGCTTGTGGCGCTCATAAAGAGCCTAATAAGCTTTCACAACTGCTGGTGTGCAGCCACGTATTACAATTGGCAATGCAGCATCGCCAAATGATGCTCGCGCTGAGCAGCTTTCGTGCTATCGGGATGAATGACATTGCGACAGACCTCAAAGGCCCAGCGATTGGTGAAGCATTAAGGCAACGTAGGATTGAGCATCTGCAAGCAGCACGCCACCTATCTTAAAAACATCTTAGTAATAGAACATATAGCGCTTATTATGAATCAAAAATATAATGCCTCTGAGTCACTCAATACGAAGGCCCCAGTGATGCTCGTGACGGGTAGTGCCAAACGGATTGGTGCGGCCATTGTTAAATCTGCTCATAACCAAGGCTATCGCGTCATCATTCATTGTCATCGCAGTGAGCAAGAAGCGAATACACTAGCAAATGAGCTTAATAAAATTCGTGTTGGTAGCGCAGTTATCATCGTTTCGGACTTGGCAGTCGTCAATGACAGCGCAGCGTTAGAACAATTTGTCCAAACTATTATGCAAGCATTTAGGCAGTTAGATGTATTGGTGCATAACGCCTCACGTTTTTACCCTACTCCTCTCAATAACATTAATCACGCTCAATGGGATGAGCTGTTTTTAACCAATGCCAAAGCGCCTTTACTGTTAAGCCAAGCCCTACTCCCTTATCTTAAAAATCAGCGAGGTTGTATTATCAGCCTACTCGATATTCACGCGCACAATAAGCCGTTTAGCAATTACGCGGTTTATAGTATGGCAAAGGCGGCTCATCGGATGATGGTGCAATCCCTAGCATTGGAGATGGCACCAAATATACGCGTCAACGGTGTCGCTCCTGGGGTCAATATCTTACCAGAAACCAACAGCGACCAAGCGCTTGATGATGTGCAGCAACGGAGTATTATCGAATCTATCCCTATGCAAAGAATAGGAATGCCTGATGAAATTGCTCATAGCGTGCTTTATTTAGCAGAGGCCAGTTATGTTACCGGGGAGATCATTACTGTTGATGGTGGCCGTAGCCTTACCTTGGCTGGCGGTCATGTTTGACAGAAAATTGGCGCCTCATAAAAAATATCTTTGTTACTTCCTATCTTTTACTTGAAAAATCGAAAAAATCAGGTATCATTGTGCGTCTAACGTTAGGGCCCATAGCTCAGTTGGTTAGAGCAGAGGACTCATAAGTGCGCCATTGCGGTGCTTAAAACGTTGTTAGGGAAACCTAACCATCATGTGACAATTGATGTAAAACACCAACTTAGTTGACGAGAAAAACCCGTCAGCGATACCAAAGGGCGAAAGCCTAGAGGGAACTTAGCAGGTTGGTAAAAGGCTAGTGAGGGTAAAGCAAAATGCCCGAAAGGTTAGTCAGTTAGTGAATACATGGTAAAAGCTAAACTGCTTGAACTCTAGTTTGAAGTGGGGAGTATCTTGCCCAATAGACACTTTTGCTTTAGGTCTATATTTAATCGACACAGAATTATGATTATGAGAGTTTTGTGAGTCACTCGATTAACGCTACCTGTAGTACAGGGGAAAAGAACGAACGGAGTACCTAAATATTCTATTGTCGCGTTTTAAGCGCAACTATGGGATTCCCTAAGTCGAGAAATTGATAAGCATGGTTGGAATAACATGCGCGGGAACGGAGTTACCATAGTACCTGCTTATAGCTGCTTAATAGAGCTATATATACGAACACTCTAACAAGTGTTGAAAGGAAAGGGTAACAGTCACACTAACTCTATAAAGGATTGTTTACTCGTATGAGTAGTTCAGACATTCAAAGATTAGAGAAAATTAGACAAATTAATACAGCTAATCCTAAATGGGTTAACCGTGATTTGTATAGACTGCTTTACAAAGAAGATTTGTACGTCTTAGCGTATGAAACTCTTAAAAGTAAGTCAGGAAACATGACCAAAGGCGCTGATGGTAAAACCATTGACGGATTTTCGGCTAGAACCATTAGTCGTTTAATCAATGCCATGAAAGACGAGTCTTTTCAATTTACCGCTGCCAGAAAGGTAGAAATACCCAAAAGCAACGGCAAGAAACGCGCTTTAGGCATTGCACCGCCAAATGACAAGATTGTCCAACAGATTATTAAATTAATCCTAGAAGCAATCTATGAACCAAACTTCTCAGAGAATAGCCACGGCTTTCGAGAGAATATGGGTTGTCATACAGCTCTTAAAAGCTTTAGAACCAATTGGAGTGGTGTTAATTGGATTGTTGAGGGTGATATCGAGGGCTTCTTCGATAATATCTCACATGACATCTTAATATCACTACTTAGGGTGAGAATAGCAGACGAACGCTTCATCAACCTAATACGAAAGGCTTTAAATGCAGGATACCTTGAATTTGGCATGTTCCATAATACTATAGTAGGTACGCCACAAGGCAGTGTTGTATCGCCTACATTGGCCAATATCTACTTAGACGGCTTTGATAAATTTGTAGAAGCCAAGATTAAGGAATATGAAAGAGGTAATGCTAAAATTACCCACCCAAAGCATAGAAGTCTGTCTAGTAAGATAAATTATCGACTAAAGAAAGCAAACCTTTGTTCAGACTTAGTTGAGAAAGAAAGAATACTAGATGAAGTGAAAACTCTTAAACGAGAATTTGCCTCAACCCCTACCGTATTACATGATGGCGAGTACATCAGAGTCAAATACATACGGTATGCAGATGACTGGATAATAGGTGTCAATGGCTCTAAAGAACTTGCAACAAAGCTCAGACAGGAATGTGCGGATTACTTTACAGATGTGCTAAAACTCAAATTAAACTTTGAAAAAACGCATATACGCCACGCTAAGACTGAAAAATCTCGTTTCTTAGGAACAGAATTGAAAGTCGGACATGATGGTGAAAGTAAGAAAGCTACATATACTAGCAAGAACGGTTTTAAATTCAAGAAACGTGTTACGGGTTGGCAGCCTATCATGACTGCTCCTGTAGGCGAATTGGTTAGTAAATTAGCCATTAAAGGATTTTGTGACCATGACGGCAACCCAAAGAGCAAAGCAAGTTGGTCAGTGCTTGACGATATACAGATAGTTGAATTGATTGGTAGTGTTTGGTTAGGATTGCACAACTACTATTCGTTCGCGGATAATAGATGTGACTTAGGGAGAGTTCAATATATCCTCTTACATAGTGCAGCTAAAACTCTTGCACACAAACACAGGTCAAGCGTTAAAAAGACCTTTAAAAGATATGGTCAAAACCTAACAGTTACGGTAAAAGATAAGGATAGCAAAGTAGTTAGAAAGATTGCTTTCCCTTACAAACCGTCACTGACTAGGCAGAAATTCGAGTTCATGACACATAGCGAAACTGTAAACGATGGTGGTAGACTACAAACGTTTATCAAATTGCGTACTAGAAGTAAACTATTCTCACCGTGTTGTATTTGTGGTGAGACAGAGAATATCGAAATGCACCATGTTAAGCATATCAGGAAAATAGGTGAAAAAGTCAAAGGCTTCACGCTCACAATGGCTAAAATAAACCGTAAACAAGTTCCTGTATGCCACGATTGCCATGTCAAAATACATAACGGTAAGTATGACGGCTTAAAGCTTAGTAAATTTGCGTTACCGAAACTAGCTAAAGCATAAAATTTGTCTAACTGGAGTGATGGAGAGCGTAGTGCAATGAAAGTTGCAAGCTGCGTTCGGAGGGAGGATTCTCTACTCTTAACGTGTTTATCACGAAAGATAGGTAGTTCGACCCTACTCCTTTGGTCGTAGGTTCAAGTCCTACTGGGCCCACCATATTTATATTGCACAAAGAAAAAAGGCTTGTTCGCAGCGATGCGGCAAGCCTTTTTTTATGGGGTTTAAACGCCACAATCAACGACATTATAAAATATAGTCGCTATGATTTTAAATATAGCCGATCCACTATAAAAAAACACAGTGCTACTGGGATAAATTTTGCGCAGCCTCTGTCAGCGTAAGCACAGCAAGCAAGAAAAATTCGTCCTAGTAGCGCGTGATAATATTTGCACTTATTTTATTTAGGACTGACTATACAATCATCCTTGTATTAGCCAAAATATGGATTAAATCAAAAGTAAATAATAAAAAAGCCGAATGCTACTTATGTAACATTCGGCTTTTTTCATTGTATTTCCTAGCAGTTAGAAAGAAGTACGACGATAATTACGATATTTTGGCAACCAAAAATTGGCTTTTAATCGACGTTCTAAATTTTCTGCTGTTATAGGTAACGCCAATTTATCTTCAATCGCTTGAAGTGCCACTGCATAGGCTATCTTTTCACTAATCTCTCTAATGAGTTTAATGGGCGGTAATATCGCACCTGGTGCTTTTTCATATTCCATTGATATATCTGCAAGTGCTTGGCTTGCAGCCATTAACATATTGTCGCTGATACCCGTTGCACGTGCTACTAAAGCCCCTAAACCAATACCCGGGAAAATATAGCTGTTATTACACTGAGAAACCTCAAAAGACTGACCTTCAAAAGTGGTATGAGGAAACGGACTTCCCGTTGCAATAATTGCCTTACCTTTACTCCAGCTTGTCACTTCTTGTGGTGTTGCTTCAATACGAGACGTTGGGTTTGATAGCGGTAATACAATTGGGTTTTCAGTATTAGCACATAACGTTTCCACTATCTCTTGAGTAAACAGACCTTTTTGCCCACTGACACCAAACAATACCGTGATTCCCGCCTGTTTAACCACTTGTGCTAAACCGAGCTTTTGACTTTGATCCCAACTTTCAAGATCTGATTCTTTCTGTACTAACGGTTCTTGGAACTTTTGTAGCTCTGTCATGCTATCGGTAAGTAGGCCATAACGATCAACCATAAACACCTGACTGCGAGCTTGCGCCTCCGTCAAACCTTCACGCTGCATTTGGCGAATAATATGTTCGGCAATACCACAACCAGCAGATCCTGCCCCTAAAAACGCAATCTTTTGTTGACTAAGTTTCTGACCTTTGGTTAAACATGCTGCAATCAATGTACCGACTGAAACAGCAGCGGTCCCTTGAATATCATCATTGAAACAGCATAATTGGTCACGGTATCTATTCAATAACGGTGTCGCGTTTTCTTGGGCAAAATCTTCAAATTGTAATAATGCATCCGGCCAGCGACGTTTAACGGCTTGGATAAATAAGTCTACAAATTCATTATATTCATTACCAGAGATGCGCGGATTTCTCCAACCCATGTACATCGGGTCATCAAGCAATTGTTGATTATTAGTACCGACATCCAACAAAATGGGTAAGCAATAAGCGGGGCTAATACCACCACATGCCGTATACAAAGCCAATTTACCGATTGGAATACCCATGCCGCCAATACCTTGGTCACCTAGGCCTAATATACGTTCACCGTCGGTTACCACAATCACTTTTACTTTTTGCTTGGTGGCATTTTGCAGCATGTCGTCGATTTTATGACGCTCAGGATAAGAGATAAACAAGCCACGTTTACGGCGATAAATTTGAGAGAATTTCTCGCAAGCTTGTCCAACCGTTGGGGTATAGATGAGCGGCATAATCTCTTCAATATGCTGTTCAATCAAATGAAAAAATAACGTTTCATTGGTATCTTGTATATTACGCAAATAAATATGCTTATCCATATCATTAGTGAATGAGCGAAGTTGATGATAGGCGCGTAATGACTGCTCTTCAATCGTCTCAATGGCATGAGGTAATAAACCAGTTAAATTAAAGCTGTCACGTTCTTCTGGTGAAAAGGCGCTACCCTTATTTAATAAAGGGGTTTCTAATAATATTGGTCCTGCAAAAGGAATATATAATGGACGTTTGTTTGTCATAATAAAAATCTTCTTATTGAAAGGTGTATGGTGGTACAAAGTTAATGGTTTAAATATTTTTACCGATTTCTTAAATAATAGAAATTATTTAAATTGATGTTTTTATCTAACTTTCTTAAAATTATTCAAACTAACACACTTAAGGATTGATACCCCTAACAAATTAAACCTCTTCCATAAGCCTTCAGTATTGATAATGAAGGGATTGTTTTATAGTGTTTGCTTCATTGAATAAGTTATTTGTCGTCAGTTAGAGAGTGAGCAATGCAAAAAAATGCTCACTTAAGTACAGCGGCTCAGAAATAGCGATGTAAACGTTACCCTATTGGCTCTTGGCAGAACAAAACCAATCAAAGTAAGCTTGTTGGAAAAAAACTATGATGACTTGATTAAATCTTAACACTTGGGTACATCTTGACAAGTGAGCAGAAAATAGTCATTGTAATGGTTAATCATAGTCTAGCACAAAGGTTATTTAAAAATACCTTGTTACAACTCACCATTAATGCTATATTTTGATTAGTTGATGAGTACCTACACTTTTTCAACCAAAACCTCTTAGGTTATCCTTCGTAAAAACCGTTACCGCAAGAACACCATAAAAAGAATGCAGTAAGTAGTAAAGTGACCAATCACCTGCAACTCCTTTCTTTTGACATGGTTAATTTTTTAAATATACAAAACACAAAAAGTAAAACCGTATGAGTCAGGAAGACTCTTGCTTGAAATCTGATCGACACCTTATCTATCTAATTTTTGTATAACCTTTATTTATACAAGCTTACAAGGATGTAAATCAAAACCCTGCAAAACCCAGTTTTCATTCCTGACCCTACCAATAAACCAGAAAGACTACGCCACGCGCTCAACGTGTCGTCCCTATTGCTGTGTACCTAATTTCTAAAAGACGTTTCTGTCTGTACTTTTTGATGCCAAAAAGTTGATAGCACGCAATATGGCGCAGTCGGTCTGTTCGATATAACCGTTAGATAAGTAACTAAATAAATAAGCAACTCAACAAAAAATGAAGGAATATTTTTGATGATAACAAATGAAGATGGATTAGTGATTCCAACGCTTGATGATATGTTAGAGGCGCATGAGCGTATTAAACCATATATTCATCGCACCCCAGTTCTGACCTCTCGCTTTTTAAACGAGATGGCTGGCTGTGAGATATTCTTTAAATGCGAAAATTTTCAAAAAGCGGGTGCCTTTAAGGTACGCGGCGCATCAAACGCGGTATTTGGTCTGTCTGACGAAGCCGCAAAAAATGGCGTCTGTACTCACAGCTCAGGTAACCATGCTCTGTCTTTATCTTATGCAGCGGGTCGTCGTGGTATACCCTGTAACGTAGTTATGCCTTATAGCGCGCCAGAAGCCAAAAAAGCGGCGGTACGCGGTTATGGCGGTATCATTACTGAATGCGAGCCATCAACCACTTCACGCGAAGAAGTATTTGCCAAGATACAAGCAGAAACAGGCGGCGACTTTGTCCATCCATACAACGACCCACGCGTCATTGCCGGACAAGCGACTTGCTCACGTGAGTTTTTGGAGCAAATGGAAGAACGTGGCGTAAAACCTGATATGGTTGTCGCCCCAATCGGTGGCGGCGGTATGATTTCAGGCACATGCTTGACGTTATCGAACCTAGCCCCTGATGTCAAAATTTATGCTGCAGAGCCTGTCAACGCTGATGATGCCGCGCGCTCACTAAAAGCGGGGCATATTATCGCTGATGATGCACCCGATACTATCGCTGATGGCTTAAAAGTACCGCTTAAAGATTTAACCTGGCATTTTGTCAGCAATTATGTGACCGATATTCTGACCGCGACTGAAGAAGAAATTATTGAAGCCATGAAACTAACGTGGACACATATGAAAATCGTCATCGAGCCAAGCTGTGCAGTACCGCTCGCTGTCATCCTGAAGAACAAAGACGTTTTTGCAGGTAAAAAGGTTGGCGTCATCATCACTGGTGGTAACGTCGATCTTGACAAGCTGCCTTGGAATTAAACAAAAACTGAGCGTTAACTAAGCGTAAATTGAGCGCAAGTTTAAACGCATTTTTATATCCATAAATACAATTAACTAAGTACCGTTAATTAAATACCGTTAATTAAGTAAATACAATCAAATAAACAAATGGAGCTTGAACATGATTACTGAAGAATTAGAAGTTGGTTTTAACGTCCCTGCTGAAGTTGGTATGGATGAAGCAGATATCCAAACCCCTTGCTTGGTATTGGATCTTGACGCCCTTGAGCGCAATATCAAAAAAATGGGCGATTACGCTAAAGACCATAATATGCGCCATCGTAGCCACGGTAAAATGCACAAATCAGTTGATGTACAAAAACTACAACAAGAGATGGGTGGCGCAGTCGGCGTATGCTGTCAAAAAGTTTCTGAAGCAGAAGTGTTTGCACGTGGTGGCATCACAGATATCTTAGTATCTAACCAAGTACGCGAGCCTGCTAAACTTAAACGTTTGGCTAACCTGCCTAAGCTTGGCGCAAAAATCACCGTTTGTGTCGATGATGTCGATAGTGCCGCTGAGTTATCAGCTGCAGCAACCGAAGCAGGCACTGAACTTAATTGCTATATCGAAATTGATTGTGGCGCGGGTCGTTGTGGTGTTACTACCACTGAAGCGGTTGTTGAAATCGCTAAAGCAATTGATGCCGCTGAAAATATCAAATTCACTGGTATTCAAGCGTATCAAGGTGCCATGCAGCACATGGACAGCTTTAGCGATCGTAAAGCTAAAACCCAAATCGCTATCGATCAAGTACAAGAAGCTATCGATGCCTTAGACGAGCTTGGTCTAAAACCAGAGTTTGTTTCAGGTGGCGGTACGGGCAGTTACTACTTTGAAAGTAATTCAGGTGTTTTCAACGAATTACAGTGTGGCTCTTACGCGTTTATGGATGCTGACTACGGTCGTATCTTAGATGAAGACGGCAACCGTATCGATGCTGGTGAGTGGGAAAATGCGTTGTTCCTATTAACTTCTGTTATGAGCCATGCCAAACCTGACAAAGCGATTGTTGATGCTGGTCTAAAAGCTCAATCAGTAGATAGTGGCCTACCCTTTATCTATGGTCGTGATGATGTTGAATACGTTAAATGTTCAGACGAACATGGCGTCGTAAGCGATCCAAATGGCGTACTAAAAATCAATGAAAAACTGAAGCTAGTACCTGGTCATTGTGATCCTACTTGTAACATCCATGATTTTTATATTGGTGTCCGCAACGGTAAAGTTGAAAAAGTATGGCCTGTATCTGCACGTGGTCGCGCATACTAATCACGATAAGTTGAATTAATTTAATTTTATCAGTTTAGTTTAACAGGGGCTGTTGTAGCTTTAGCCTACAGCAGCCCCTTTTTATTAAAGAACTATAGATTAAAAAGTATAAAAAGGAATTTAGAATGAGTGAAGATAATAATGAAGGTCTATTGATCGTATCAGAAGAGGCTTGTAAATCAGTGATTGATCGCCCTTCTGCATTTATCGCGGTTGAAAATGTATTTGCATCAATGTCACGTGGCGACGCGTATAACTTCCCTGTCATCCGTGAAGCGATTGGCTATGCTGATGCTCTATATGGCTTTAAATCAGGTTTTGACCGCGCTGGTAAATCACTAGGTCTAAAATCAGGGGGTTATTGGCCAGGTAATGAAGCTAAAGGCTTGACCAACCATCAGTCAACGATTTTTTTATTCAATCCAGACAATGGTAAGTTGCGTGCACTAGTCGGCGGCAACTACCTAACGGCAGTACGTACCGCAGCGGCATCGGCAGTCTCAATCGCCCACCTAGCACGTAAAGACAGCAAAGTGCTGGGTATGGTTGGTGCGGGTCATCAGTCTACGTTTCAGCTACGCGCCGCGCTTGAACAACGCAAATTTGAAAAAGTAGTCGCTTGGAATAAGAATAAAGATCGTCTTAAAAACTTACAAGCTGTCGCTGAAGAATTAGGTGTACCGTTTGAGTCTGTTGAACGTGAGCAATTATGTGCCGAAGCGGACGTTATTATTACCATTACCTCAGCATTTGAGCCGCTACTAATGAAAGAGTGGATCAAACCCGGTACACATATTGCCTGCATGGGTACTGATACGGTTGGTAAGCAAGAAGTTGATGCTGAATTAATAGCATCGGCTACTGTATTCACTGATGAAATCGCACAATCAATCAGCCTTGGTGAAGCCCAGCACGCGATCAAATCTGGCGCTATCAAAGAATCTGATATCACTACCCTCGGTGACGCCATCAATGGCGATCATCCAGGTCGCAGCTCAGAGGATGAAATCACCCTGTTTGATGGTACTGGTGTTGGCTTGCAAGATTTAGCCGTGGCTTCTGCTGCCGCTAGGCTTGCTGTCGAAAAAGGTGAAGCTCAGCACATCTCGCTATAACTTTCGTTATAGTTGTTATAGTAAGTTCAGTATAAATTAGAACCGCCAAATAATTATTTGGCGGTTTTTTTATAATGTTTATCTGATATTGTTTTAATTTTTTAGATGACAATTATCTATAGCCGATCCGTTATAAAAAACAAATAACTTTGCTGACGATTTCACACAAATACTAACCCATCTTCGGTTTGATGCGCCTTGATATCAACATGATAAATATCACTTAACTGCTCACTCGTCATTACCTCATTAGGCGTGCCTTGAGCAACCACTTTCCCAGCATTCAACAAAACCACTTCATCAGTATAACGATGCGCATGGGTCAAATCATGCAAGACAACAAGGATGCTTTTGTGTTGATGCTGTACCAGATTATGCAAATAACTAAGCAAAAAACGCTGATGACGGATATCTAGATGATTGGTCGGTTCATCGAACATCATAATCTGTGTATTCTGCATCAGCGCTCTTACAATAACCAAACGCTGTTTTTCACCCCCTGATAAGGTCTGCACTCGGGCGCCAGCTAAATTTAATAATTCAAAATCCTGTAGTAAATTTTTCGCCTGTTCAACATGCTGCCCATTTGGACGCTGATACCATGCAAGATTTGGCGAAACCCCCAACAACGCATAATCCAATACCGTTAGCGGCAACTCAAAGCGCTCATGTTGTCCAACCCAAGCGATATGACCATCATTCATAACTTCGTTGATAGGCTGACCTTGAATAGTTATGTCGCCGTGCGTTTTAAGCGCGGTTCCAGTGTGTTGACCCAAAACCGTATGCAGCAACGTGCTTTTACCCGCGCCGTTTGGTCCGATAAAAGCCACCAGTTTGTGGCTTGGTACTGTTAGCTTGTTTACCTTTAATAATGTTTTATTACCGTGAGAAATATGGATATCCTGCATCGATAACAGCTCGTTTGCATCACTGTTATTGATGTTATTGACGTTACTTTCACAGTCCACTGACGGTGTTTTTGATGTCGAAATAAAAAATGAATGAAGCATAAAACCCCTTCTCAATTAGCGGCGGCTACTACGGACAAACAACCAGATAAAGAATGGTCCGCCAAGTAACGCTAAAACGATGCCAACAGGCACGTCAACTGGATAAGCAACATGTCTTGCTGTGCCATCAATGACCAATAACAACATTGCTCCAAGCCAGCCCGACCAAATCATCAGGCGCATACGTCCGCCACCAAACAAAATGGCTAGCAAGTTTGGCACCATCATGCCAATAAAACCTATCACACCTGCCAAAGATACTGCCGCTCCCGTCAATAAAGCCGACGCAATCACTACCATACAACGAACCCTACCAACCTTGATACCCAAAGATTTGGCGGCGGCTTCACCGAGCATTAATCCATCTAGCTGACGACCTAAAGGCAGTAAAATAGCCAGCCCCAATAGCATAGAAACTATTGAATAACGCAGCGGCACAAAGCCCGCTTCCGCCATGCTTCCGGACAGCCAATTGGTTGCTGATCTGAGTACCATGTCATCAGACATAAATAAAATCAGACTAACCACCGCGGCACAAAAAGCACTGATGACAAAGCCCAATATCAGTAAGCCCATCTTTCCACCGCCTAAAAAGCGATGACAAGACAAAATAAACAAGCAAACCAGCACACTACCGCTAAAGGCAGCAAGCGGTATACTGACGCCGCCAAATCCTAACGCTAGTACCAATACCACCCCAAGCGCTGCGCCACCCGACGTGCCAATTAAACTCGGATCTGCTAAAGGATTTTCAAACAGGGCTTGTAGTGCTGCGCCACTAACCGATAATGCCATACCTACTAATAACGCTGTGACTACACGTGGATAGCGCAGCTGCCATATAGTGTCGTCAAGATGATTGGGACTTGACCATTCGCCAAAGCCAATACCAAGACCCAACCAAATCAGTAACCCAGAGGCTATAACGGCAAGCATGTAATAGAAGTTGTGTTTATGCCTGCCAGTTGACGCAGGGACAGGAACGGTAATCGTATTTGCCATATGATGTATCGTTTTATTAAGCAGATGAAAAAGAGTGGTCAATAGCTCACGCTCAGCTTATGAAATTGATGCATAACATAAGGGCTAAAACTATGGCTAAAATAGAGATGACCACGTAAGTAGCTTTAGCTTTTAACCAACTACTTTGCGACTGAATGAAGTCTTTTTAAGATTTGCGGTGAGTTCAAACCATAACGCAAGAAGTCATCGGCTGGCCAAAAGTGTACGCCACCATTTTTACCGGCAGCACTTGCCGCAATCTCTGGACGCTTACTGAATTTACCAACACCGCCGACGACTGCTTGGTTATGATCAGCAATAATAATAACGTCAGGTTTGGCCGCCAGCCAGCCTTCACGTGACATGGGTTTTAACCCTGAGACGTTTGCAGCGTTAATCCCGCCAGCACGGCGAATCAACTCATCCCCTACCGTTCCCTTACCTGCAACGATACGACCGTCGTAACTCAGTAAATAGCGTTTGCCCGTCTTTGCCATTGGGCTCATATCTGCATTCCAACGCTTAGCAAGCTCTGACCCTTGGGGTTTTTTACCCACGTAGCTGCCGATAGATTTAATACTATTGGCAAAGGTGCTTACCTGTTCTTTGGGTGCCACATTGACCGCTTTAACCTTTAAGCTATTTAAGCGCTGATAGATACTCGCAGGCTGCACCATATAACTACCGAGTACCAAATCAGGCTTGACTGCCAAGACTGATTCAGCAGTAATATTACGGTGCATGCCTACTGCGGGCACGCTCTTTAGCGCTGGATTATCATTGGTCGCATCTTTACCAACCAATTTATCAGTCGCGCCTAATGCCACTACTACGTCTGCAACATCTGGACTCATCGCGACAATACGCTCATAAGCTTGGGCGGAAAGCGAGGGCAAGGCAAATGCGCCAATCATAACAGCTACGTTTAATGTACCTTTACTAAAAGACTGGTCTATCATTGAAGGCTTTTCTGATGTTAGATTTTTGCTGCTTTTTTTAAATAACTGAGAGGACATGAAAATTCCTTGTTCATAATCTTTAAGGACTACTGATGACGGTTGTCGATTAATAATAATGATTGATTAGAACGACTGGCACGTAAAGTGTTATGCAAAGAAAGTGTTACGCAAAGGATATGCAGCTCTAGTTCCAGTCGTCATTATTTATATGCTACGTTAAATCTATACCATTTCCTCAGTGCTTAGCGCTTGGGTTACCGTCGTTTGCACTGCGACTTCTGAATACGAATGAGCTGCGACAATATTGGCGACAATTTGCTGCCATTCAACAAGCTCAGGTGTGCCTTCAATACGTTGACCAAATACACTAAATATACTAGACCCTTTGTTATCAAAACCTTCAATACAAGTCACAATACCGTCTTTAGTTGGGCGCTTAACGCACCATACTTGCGCTAACGCTTTGTCTTTTAGGTGCAGCGTAAAATTATTGTGACCTTTATCTAACACATTAAACCAGTCCCCCATACGCTTTAACGTTTGCACGGTACCCGTTTGAATTTGTACCAAACCACTATTACCAACGAACGTCATAATGGGACATTTGGCATCACGCGCTTGTTCAAAAATCGCTTCGACAGCGCTAATATCAAGACGATGCGTCATTTGTTCAGGGGCTTGTTGGTAGCTGCTGGCGCGATCGATATCGAGATTTTTTAACAAGCTATGAAACTGATGCACGTCTGTCATTTCTTGCCAACCTTGTTGCAGTTGCGCACGCTCCTCTTCACTCAGCGCTTTATAACGCCAGTCTGTAGGCTGCTCCTGAGCAGTTAGGGTTAGCTCATCAATACCAACCGTTTGTAATTGCTCCTGAATCATCGCTTGCCAGCGGGCAATGCTGTCCGCACTCAACTCACGTAGATAAACTTTGTCGATGGCAGCGCCCTCGGCATTATAAAACTGGATACTATATGAAGGCTTATCAGCGCGGCTGGTATCAGTGACCGCCAACATATGATGCCATTGCCACATAAAGAAACGTAAATCCAAACCGCCGACATTGAGCGCCAGTCCCATTTTTTCGCCCAGCTTAAGATTGTTGTATGGCGCCGTTTTTTCATGGACAGCTAGCTCGTTTCTCACGATGCTTTCCATATCACCAAACTTTTCAAACTGCTTTAAGACCGCTTTACACTGATTACCAATATAATGGCTATAAGGGGATGCTAGCATCAGCTCAAACTCGCTTACCCCAAGTGCAATCGCCCCTTCTGTAGGAAACAGCATCGGTGTTTTTGTTTTTAAAGTTTGATACTGCTGCCAAAGCTCAGTATTTTTTTTGGTTAAAAATAACGGGTAACTCATAGGGCGCTCCATAAACTAGTCGGTAATAAAAAAGCCAATCACCTTGGCTTTATCAGTTTGAAAGTTGAATGCATGAAAGTAGCAGCGATAAAATATATGACAGATGTTTAAAAAGCGCGGCTTGTCAAAGCTTCAACAAGCGGCTGTTTATTCATAACAGCTTTTTCATCATTGACGTTTATCATTTCTGCTAAGGAGTATTGAACGGAAATTATTATGGCAACATTTTTTCACTTTGTAAATAGTAATAATTATCATTTGCATCTTGATAATTATTATCGTTTGAAATATGATGTCTGAACTTTGTTACTGACGATAGTGATTTTAGTAACGAAACCTTGATGAACTAAACCAATACACTGTTGCTTTAAATCGATTTCTTAGCTTTCTAAGATCTTTAAGCAGCGCGACTTTCTTACTTTTCCTCCTACGATGGTTGTTTTATTTATGTCGATTTTAGCGTCTCAACTCCCTTTAACTCATACAAGATTACACACCCATCCGCCACAGCTACGTCGTCGCCCTTTAGCCATGAGTATCGCTTTAGTCATATCTGGATTGCTACCTTTTTCAGTCCAAGCGGCGCCAACAGCGCTACCAACAGCTGAAACCTACTCTAAAAACCCCTCTGACAAATCCGATGATGCAGCCATGCCGAGCATACGTTTAGACCCCATTGTAGTGACTGCCACTCGCTCAGAACGGGCGTTAAGTGATGCACCCGTAGCGTTGCAAGTATTGAGCCGCCAAAAGCTCGATGACAATCATGCTCATACTTTAAAAGACGCTTTAGCACTACTGCCCAATGTGTATTTACGCGAAGTCCATGGCAAGACCGGTTATGAGGTCAGCATGCAAGGCTTCACAGGTGACCAAGTATTGGTATTGATTGATGGCTTACCCATTACTGCAAGTACCGGCTCGACGGTAAACTTAAATCAATATATGAATATGGACATAGAACAAATAGAAGTGGTTCAAGGAGCGGCTTCAGCGCAGTTTGGTAGTGCAGCCATGGGCGGTGTGATTAATATTATTACCAAACCCATTGATGCAGCAAAAGGACATATCACCACCGAGCTTGCCAGCAACGGTCAACAAAATCCGTCCGATAAAAAGTTAGATGCTAATAAACGTTATGTGGAAGCCAGTATTGAAGGCGCATTGGATAAGGAACAGCGTTTTCACGCTCGCTTATCAGGGTCGTATCTGGATAATAATGGCTTAAGCTTAGACCATAAAGCGTGGCCCAGATTAAAAGATGCCAGCGAGCAATCACAAATAAGTGCCCGCCTGAGCTATAGCCCTGATGGTAAAGCCATATTAGACGATGACGATAGCCGAGTGGTCAAAAATTCTCAATACTGGTTAGAGGCCAGCCACTATCAAGAAGATGATGTCAGTCGCTTTAATTATTATGTGCCACCGCGCTATTTAGCACAGCAAAGAGATGAGCACATCACCAAGCAGCGTTTTAGTGTTGGGGCGCGCACTGATATTGCACCGCATGCTGATGATCGCAGTAAAACCTATCGGCTATCGGCTCAAGCGTTCTATGAGGACTATCAAAGCGAATCTGATACCAAAACTCAGCAGACCGTTACCAGTATTCGTGACACCAATATCACTACGGCACTGGCTCAGGCTCAGCTTGACCTACCGGAATGGGTAATATCGGATAATCATACTCACCTCATACAAGTCGGCGGTCAGGTTCAACAAGACAAATTAAGCCAAACAAAAAATCAAGTCAGTGAACTTATTAGCGATAACGTCAGCCGCGATGTCGGTGAGCTGTATCTACAAGATGATTGGCTGATTGGGGATAATTGGGAGGTTCTAAGCGGTGTTCGTTATCAAAACGACGAAGACTTTGGCGATCATGTCGCACCGAAAGTTTCCCTTAAATATAACCACTTAGATGCCAATGGCCGCGATCATATCTTTCGCAGCAGTATTGGCGGCGGTTATCGCGTGCCCAATCTAAAAGAGCGCTACTACGTCTTTGACCACAGTAACTTGGGCTATAAAGTCATGGGCAATCCTGACTTGCAACCCGAAACCTCAACCAGTTATCAAGTCGGCTATCAAGGTCAGCTTAGCGACAGCGTTAATTTGACGGTTAATGGTTTTTATAATGAGATCGACGATTTAATCCAAACCGATGAAGACAATGCGACCTTTGAGGGCAATATCGCCATTTATAAATATATGAATGTCGACAGCGCCAAAACTTATGGCGGCGATATCGGTATTGATTGGCAAGTGGATGACCGCGCCAAGCTGCAAACAACTTATGCCTACCTGAACACACATAACAATGTGACCGATACCGAGCTGACCTATAAGCCCAATCATAAAGCGATGCTGGCACTTGATTACCGTATCAATGACAAATTACAGCTTATCCCGCGCCTTAATTATGAATCCAAGCAGCTCATTAGCACTAGCGAACAAGCGTATTCACCGTCTTGGTGGACGCTCGATAGCAAGCTCAACTATGACGCGACGGCAAACTTGAGCTTGTATGCCGCGATTAATAATATTTTTGATGTACAGCGTGATGTCAAAGACAGCAGTGACTATCGTCCTATTGATAATCGCGAATGGCTACTTGGCGCCAGTTATCACTGGTAAGCCTTTCATCAACAATAATTCTAAATCAAACATATTCGTACGATTACTTTTCACACTTTTTTTCACGTTTTATATAAAACTATGACTATTAATGAGCCTAATATGACCCAAATTATCCCAGCATTTAACACCAAACCAAAAACATTGCTGATGCTAGTAACCACCAGTATATTATCCCTCAGCATTATCGGTTGCGGCAGCGACAGTGGCGGCAACAGTAATGACAATAGCGGTAGTACGCCTCCCGTTAGCAGTGCCAGTTTTAGCGAAACCGCGACGTGGCAGGTCACCAATTTAGCCCTAGGTACAGCGACATGTTATGACTTTGATGCCAAAGCTGAGAGTGCTTGCGAGGGAGATAACTGGGATATTAAATTTGAGAATGAAGCACGTTCGCCGAAGTTATGGTCAAACAGTGGCGACTCTGGTCAAGGTAAAGGCGGCGTCTTTGGGCTAATAGATTGGTCGGATTTAGGACGCTATAGCAATGCCATTCAAGATCCTGATACCAGTCGTGACATCACCATGCATTATAATGAAGACCGCAGTGGCGGTATTTTCAATACCGAGCCTTGGTTTGAGTACAATTTAAAAGAGGCGCATCAGTTGTATCCTAACAACCGCGTCTACCTGATTACCAATGATAATAGCAATGCCATAACAGACAGTAGCGTACAGCAGCCTATTTATGCCATGCAGATTACTAACTATTATAATGACGCTGGCAAGTCTGGCTATCCAACCATTCGCTGGATTGATACCGCCTTACCTAACAAGGTAAAAACCAACACCATTGATGCCTCAAATAATGACAATTGGGTCTACTTTGATTTAAAAACAGGACAAAGCAGCACGGATAAAAATAGCATCTGGCAAGTTGGCTTTAAGCGTAATGATGTCATTTTAAATGGTGGTGATTCAGCTGTTGATAGCAACAAAGGTAAAGTCGGCGGTTACCTTGCCGCTACGCCAGCAGGATACTATAGTGACAAAGAAGGTGACGACCAAGATGCGCCTATTGTCAGTCAATTTCTGAAAGATAATACTGCTGCCACGTTAACCGACTTAACCAACATCGCCGCTTATACCAAGCCAAGTAGTGCCAGAGACTGGGTGATTGATAGTAAAGGCTCAGACCTCAACCCTGCTTACACCGGCAACTTCCCCAACTTAGACTTTGGCTGGTATACCTACAATGGAATGACCCATCAGCTAAACGCCAAACCTATTGAAACCAGCAAAGGCGCGTTAATCAGATCAGCAGAAGGTAATAGCTATGCGCGGCTACGTTTGGATAAAATCAACTATCCTGATAATAGTACAACTACGGCGACTTCATGGGAGTTTAAGTTGGATATACAGCCCGCACCTTAGTTTCAAAGTGAAAAATATGAACGAGTCTAGAACAATAAAACCGAACAATGATTGACCATATAGTCAATCCTAAATAGAATAGGTACCAATATTACAACGCGCTACTGGTATAAAACTTCCTTGCTTGCTGTGCCAGCGCAGACAAAGGCCGCGCAAAATTTATCCCAGTAGCACGGTGTTCGCTTTACTGTGTTTTTTACAGTGCATCGATTATATTCGCTGCATCAATCAATGAGCATAAACAGTGTCCAAGAATAGTTGCTAAAAATAGTTGTTAAAATAAAACCAATACTAATTATTATCCAACCTTTACGTATTTAGCGTACTAAAATCACAGGAGACAAGGTGCTGGCGATAATCTCTGTCGTGGTACTACCCAAAAACAACTGCTGCAACTTCGAGTGGCCGTAAGCACCCACCACCATAATATCGATGTGATTGTCTGCTTGAAATGTCAATAGGCCATGCACGGCATCAGAGGCAGATAAGTGATGAGCATCTACACTGTACCCAGCGTCCTCTAACTGTGCCGCGGCGGCACTTAAGCTTTGTTTGGCATCGTCATTATGACTGCCTATCATGACGATATGACCTTGCAGGCCTTTTAATACTGGGCTGCGCGCTACCATCCATGCGGCTTTAATAGCGGTTTTGCTACCATCAAACGCTATCATATAAGAGCTTGGTTCTTTAAATGTTTCTGAACAAATCAATACAGGGACATCGGAGGCACGAGCCACGGTTTCGATTTGGCTACCAATATTAATACGGCTGTTTTTATGGTCTTCTCCGCGCCGTCCCATGATAATGGCACGATTTTCTGTTTTAAAACGCTCAATAGCAGGTAGCAACTTGCCGCGACGTTGATAGATGCGAATGTCGATATGACTGATGTGAGCACTATGATTGACGTGATTAAAGTTATTTTGGATATGGCTTTTGGCATCTTGGACCAAAGCATTACTATAATTATTCACTACCTTGGCTCGTGTTTCATCCAATTGTGACAGCTCTTCTAACAAAAGCTGGCGACTGTTCACCCCTATCGCACCCGACAAGTCGCGTCTAATCGATGCAGGAACGTCACTGACATGCAATAACCCAACAGGTAAATTTAGCTTACTGGCATACCATGCGGCATAATCACAAACCGATTCAGTCACTGCCGAACCGTCAATACAGGCCAAAACATGCTGTGATGTGGTCATAATCTGTCCTTAAATTTAATGATTTAACCCTATATAGCTTTAAACACACACCATAAATGCTTGGTAATAAAACGCATCCACTGCCTTGATAATAACCAATTTGGTCGACTTCATCCAGCGATGCGTGCTTACTTATACAATAATGTTAAATTTGTTATTACCATCATTATCCAAGGTTTGAAAAAGCAGTGTCTTAAAACCTTGTCTTTATGGGCTAAAAAAGTCTTATCATCGTCTAACCACACTCCCTAGCAAATTTTGCTACAATAGTTTTCTTAGTATTTATGATTTAAGTATCGTTATTTAGGTGATGGAATTATGGCCAAAAATGCCCTACAGGCTCAATTATTAAAAGCGGGATTGGTGGATGCCAAAAAAGCCAAGAAAATCAGTAAGCAAGCTCAGCATGCTAAGCGTACTGGCGACTCAGAAAGCATAGAAGCCAAAAAAGCATTGGCAGAGGCTCAAGCAAAAAAACTAGAAAAGGATCAAAAGCTCAATCAGGAAAAACAACGTGCTTTAGAAGAAAAAACGCTGAAAGCCAATATTGCGCAAATGATTAAACAGCATCAAATCACTGAGACAGATGGTGATATCAGCTATCAATTCGTCGATGATTCCAAGGTTAAAAAAATTGCTATCACTCAAAAACTATACGATCAAATAGTAGCGGGTCACGTGGTTATTGCGCGATTAGAAGAAAGCTATGCGCTACTCCCTCGTCCATTGGCTGACCGTATCGATACAAAAATGGAAGGCTTCATAGTTGTGTCTAACGATACCTCAGAAGAAGTACTGGCAGAAGACGATCCTTATGCCGCCTACGTCATTCCAGACGATTTAATGTGGTAATTGTCGACTTTTATAGTGACGGTTAAACCAAAAACCCTTTATAGTGTTAAATACGCTATAAAGGGTTTTTGGTTTAATACGCTTACTAAAGCATAGCCGCTTTAGCTGGATAATATCTTATGCTTAAAAGAATATTGTTGATACTGCTAATAGTGTTATTAGCGGCAAGCTTTTTTTATTTTGACCTGAATGAGCTATTAACGCTCGAAGGTTTGAAAGGATCAATGGCGCAATTTGACCAATATAAAGCGCACTCACCATTATTAATTATCGGACTTTTCTTTTTAATCTATGTTGTGGTCACGGCATTATCCTTACCCGGTGCTGCCATACTCACCTTGGCAGCTGGGGCATTATTTGGCTTGCTACAGGGATTACTGGTCGCTTCATTTGCCTCAAGTATCGGTGCGACACTGGCCTTTTTGACTTCACGGTATTTGCTGCGCGATACGATTAAGCAGCGATTCCCCGAACGTCTGGCAGCTATTGATGCTGGTATCAAAAAAGAAGGCGCTTTTTACTTATTTACCCTACGTCTCGTACCTATTTTTCCGTTCTTTTTGATCAACTTACTGATGGGTGTCACCGCTATTAGAGCAAGGACATTTTACTGGGTAAGCCAAATTGGCATGCTTGCAGGTACTTTTGTCTTCGTCAATGCTGGTACGCAATTGGCACAAATCGACAGTTTGTCAGGGATATTATCGTTCAATTTGATTGTCTCATTCGCCTTGTTAGGTTTTTTCCCATTGATAGCAAAAGCCATTTTAAACCTATTCAAAAAGCGTCGTGTCTATAAAAACCATCATAAGCCGAAAAAATTCGACCGCAATATGATCGTGATTGGGGCTGGTGCGGGCGGCTTGGTCACCAGTTATATCGCTGCAACTGTTAGAGCAAAAGTCACGCTCATCGAAGCGGGAGAAATGGGTGGCGACTGTCTAAACTACGGCTGCGTGCCAAGTAAAACCCTCATTAAAAGCGCAAAAGTCGTAGAACAAATGCACCATGGTGAGCGTTACGGTTTGGAGAATACAGTACCGCAATTTTCATTTAAAAAAGTCATGGCGCGTGTCCATAAAGTCATCGCTGACATCGCCCCAAACGACAGTATCGATCGCTATACAGGTTTGGGCGTGGAGGTTCTAAAAGGCTATGCCAAACTTATCGATCCATGGACGGTAGAAATCGCGCTGAATGATGGTGGCACACAAACGCTCACCGCGCGGTCGATTGTTATCGCCACTGGCGCACGGCCATTTATACCACCATTATCTGGTATCGAAGAGAGTGGCTATGTCACCAGCGATACCATATGGCATAAGTTTTCAGCGCTTGATAAGCCACCAAAAAAACTGGTGGTGCTTGGTGGTGGCCCTATTGGCTCTGAGCTGGCACAGGCTTTTGCACGCTTAGGCTCGAGTGTGACTCAAATAGAAAGGGGCACGCGCCTCATGAAAAAGGAAGATATAGAAGTCTCAGAGTTGGTGCAGCAAGCATTGATAAGTAGTGGCGTCAAGGTGTTGACCTCACATCAAGCCATTCGCTGCGAAACTTACGATGATAAAAAATACATTGTGGTTCAGCCACAGAACGAAAAAGGTCAATCTAAAGAAATCACTATCGAATATGACGAGTTACTTTGCGCTGTCGGCCGCAGCGCACGTCTTGACGGTTATGGCTTAGAGGCCTTAGGTATCGAAACGGCTCGGACCATTATCACTAATGAATACTTAGAAACGCTCTATCCAAATATTTATGCGGCAGGTGATATCGTTGGCCCCTACCAATTCACTCATGTGGCATCCCATCAAGCTTGGTACGCTGCCGTAAATGGTTTATTTGGACACCTTAAAAGATTTAAAGTCGACTATCGAGTGATTCCGTGGACGACATTTATCGACCCAGAAGTCGCGCGCGTTGGCTTAAACGAGCAGCAGGCTGTTGAAAAAAATATCGACTTTGAAGTGACACGCTACGACTTTAAAACCCTAGATCGCGCAGTGACAGAAAGCGCCAACCATGGCTTTATCAAAGTGATTACCCCGAAAGGCAAAGATAAAATACTTGGCGTTACTATCGTATCTGAGCATGCTGGTGACTTAATAAGCGAGTTTGTTTTGGCCATGAAGCACGGCTTAGGGTTGAATAAAATACTTGGCACCATCCATGTTTATCCCACATGGGCGGAAGGTAATAAGTATGTTGCTGGTGAATGGAAACGCAACCATGCCCCTGAAAAAACCTTGAATTGGCTTGAAAAATACCATACATGGCGTCGAGGTTAGCTGAGTTTTACCGATACGTTTAGGGTATGTTCAACAGACCCTAAACTGCTTTTGCTAACTCTTTATGTTTTAAACCAATCGTTCTAAGCTTACCTTTATCATCAACCTCTTTGATGACCAACGACCATTCATCATTAATTGTAACCGTATCACCCGATACTGGCGCCATATCCAAGCTGTCTTTGACATATTCAGCGACCGTTTGCTCCCACATACTTGTTATCTTATCCTCAGGGTCAGGTTTAGATTTTAGTTTATCTACTAAAGACTCAGATGTCATGACGCCTGTAAAGAATGGCAAATCTCCTAGCTTTACACTCGGTGATAGCAACCAATCACCATAAAAGTCATCGATGGCCTTACGGTCTAATGTCGTGTCATTAAAAATCTTGGCAATCTGACTGGCATGATTACCCCTCATGGCGTACCAGACAATATCACCAAATTTGAGCTTGGTACTGTCATCGACAAGGATAATCTGCTTGCCACGCACCAAGGCGAAAACACTAATCTCATTAGGATTGACTCGATTAGAGATACCCATCGGATGACGACCAATCGCAAACGCGCCTGACTTTACTTGAAACTGATATAACGTAATGCTGGCTTTGTCCGATACCCAAACTTCATGCTCTTCTTCTGGATCTTTATTGTTCGGAATACGTACTTTAAATAAATCCGCCATAAATGGAATGGTGGTGCCTTGCAAAATCAAGGATAAAACCACCACGCCAAAAGCAATATCAAACAGCTTAAAAGCACCATCTATCCCTGCCATTACGGGCAAAATCGCAAGCGTAATAGGCACTGCGCCACGTAAACCGACCCAAGAAACAAAGCCAATCTCTCTATCTTTAAACTTAAACGGTTTAACGCTGCTATAAACGGCGATAGGACGGGCAACCAAAATCATAAAGGCGGCAATCGCAACCGAGTAATACCAAACATCGATAACATTGGATGGTGTTACCAATAAACCCAATACCACGAATAATACTGCTTGTGATAACCAAGCAAAGCTATCCATCACCCGCATAACGTGCTCGGTTGAGCGGACTTTGTGGTTGCCAATCAGCACACCCGTGAGATAGATCGCCAAAAACCCACTACCGCCAATCAGGTTGGTCGCGGCAAAAACGGCCAAGCCAGCCGACATAATTAAAATGGCATACATGCCCTCTGCCAACAGTATCTTGGGTAGTAATCTTGCCAATAAATAGCCAAACAGTAAGCCCATGCCCAAGCCAAAGCTAAGCTGCTGTAACAACAACCCCAAGAAGCCCAGCACTGTTTGCCCAGCAGGGTCCACATTTAAGGCAATGAGTCCTGTCACTAGCAAAATAGCCAAAGGGTCGTTGGCTCCCGACTCTAGCTCTAGTGTCGCCTGTACGCGGTCGTTAAGTTTAACCCCGCCATTACGTAGCAGTGAAAATACCGCTGCCGCATCGGTCGAGCCCACAATCGCTGCCATTAGCAAGCCCAAGCGCCAATCGACATCGAGTAGCCAAGTCACGAAGACACCCAATATCATGACCGTAGCCAGCACGCCCCAAGTAGCGAGAGTGATGGCTGGCTTTAGACCGACTCGGAAAGATTTAAATGAGGTTCGTAATCCACCATCTAGCAAAATACAGGCTAAAGCCGCCTGGCCCACAAAGTTAGCGATACCATATTGAGAAAACTCAATACCCAAGATACCTTCTTCACCGGCGAGCATACCTACTACTAAAAATAATAATAATAGTGGAACGCCCAAACGCGCTGATAACGTACTTGCCATAATACTGGCAAAAATTAATACTGCCCCTACGAGATACAGGATATTTAAGGTATCCATCTTTTTTTAAGCCCTATTTTTAATCATTATTACGTGAGTGTTGGCTTTACCTTTTCTAGCCCGTGTGTTCCAAAAATGCTACCACTTTAAATATCCTAAATAAAATCATCTCAAGCCAATTTACTTAAATGTCCAAACCATAAAAGCTGACTATATTTTATAACATATAACCCTGTTGTTAGTCTCTGCTAAACGCCAATAACCTACAATTCAGATAGAAAACCGTGGTTATACAGTCATCTTTAGGCTTTTAATAATAAAGCCCTACATCAAATCTATAGTGAGTTCATTTTAAAACTGATACGAGTACTAACTATGTATAGCAAAAGTCGATTAACAACCTACAATGTAACATTAAAAAAGCCCTACTTAGTAATGATACTAAATAGAGCTTTTTAGTGCTTATCAATTATTAAACAATGCGCATTATAATAAATGATATCGTTCACTTAAGCGATTAAAAACCATTTAACTTACTTCGGTTTAAGCGCTGCGCTAATATCCGCCAATAACGGTGGAATATCATGTTTATCTGCCATGACTTCTAGCATCACCAGTTTATCAGTCGTGGCGGCGGCTTTTTTCAATGCCGCTTTTAACTCGCCTGCCGTCTCTACTTTCAGTAGCAAGCTATTATCTTCATTGGCACCAAAGGCTTGCGGCATCAATTGCCAGTCACATTTAGGAATGTCATTATAACGCTGATTTTCACCATGAATCGCCCGCTCAACAGTATAACCATCATTATTAATCAACACAATAACAGGATTGGTGCGCTCTTGAATCATCACGGCTAACTCTTGAACCGTCAATAACGCCGAGCCATCACCAATCAGCAAGATACTACGCTTATGCGGTGACGCAATGGCTGCCCCCAAACTTGCTGGCAAGGTATAACCAATTGACCCCCACATCGGTTGTCCATAAGAAGTCACCCCTTCTGGTAGACGCACATCGCTGATACCAAAGTATGCCGTACCTTGATCAGAGAACACCAGATTTTTATCATCTAGAGCATCGGCGATGATATGCCATAAATCATCTTGACGAATAGACTCGTCATCTTTGCCATTTTGCTCATGTGGCTTCATCTCTTTACAGAATTGCTTAGGGAGGATCTCAATTCCTGAGGTCATCACTTCATGCAATACTTGTAAAGCATCTTTTAGCGCAATAGGGGCAAAGTTTTTGCCCGCAATACTCGCGCGCTCATAATGCAGATCAACCACCACATCTTCATTAATATCCTGACTAAAGCCTGCGGTGGTGGTATCGGTATATTGCACACCAATTTTAATCAAACATTCGCAGTTTTCGACTGCATCTTTGACCACAGGGCGCGATGCCACGCCAGCGTAAGTACCTGCCCAACGTTTGCTATTTTCATCGAGCAAAGTTTTGCCCCACGATAATGTGGTGTAAGGAATATCGGTATCAGCGATTAAGGATTTGAGCTGATTTTGTAGCCCTAAGCGATGCACCATTAAGTCTGCCATTAGCGTTGTGGTTTTATTTGGCAAAAATTCTATGAGCGCTTGTTTAAAGTCCGCCAGTGCCGCTTGGCTGGTAATATCTTCTTGACTGTCGTCAAGCTTGGTTGTTGGTGGATAAATCGGCATTTTTGCCACATCAGGTGATAGCATCAGATAACCGGGGCGATGCTTTTTAAGAACCAAGCGAATAACACGATCAATCTCTGAGGCGGCATTTTCTGGCGTAATCTGCGCTCGTGCTACAGTGACAGGCTCGACCATCTTGATAAAATGATTAAACACGCCGTCGCCCAAAGTATGGTGAATACGGCGCTTTGAATCTTGCAATGCCGTACTTGGTGCCCCGACCACATGCAATACTGGCGCATATTCAGCAAAAGAGCCAGCAGTGGCATTAATCGCCGACAGCTCACCGACACCAAAGGTCGTCACCATAGCCGCAAACCCACGCTCGCGTGCATAACCATCGGCCGCGTAACCGGCATTTAGCTCATTGGTATTGCCTACCCAGCGTAGTTTATCAGAGGCGATAATATTGTCTAAAAATGTGAGGTTAAAATCACCGGGCACGCCAAATATCTCTGTCGCACCAGCTTCGGCGATACGATCAAATAAATAATCAGCGATTGTATATTGTTGACTCATTTCTTATCCTTAATGCTTACGATTATAAGTATTGATAGTTATCAATAAAAAGTGAAGTTACTTATAAAATGCACACCAGCTTATTTCTTCCGTACAAAGCTTTTGGAATACATATTATAATAAACTGTTATAACATAAAATTAGGGCTGGATGACATGCCTGTTTTGCTAACTTTTACTTTTTATCGTCATAGGTGTTGACAGGCCAAAAAAACTGCGTATAATACGCCTTCATCATCTGATGATAGTTAATCAAATGATTT
>NZ_JBQSXN010000022.1:0-39169 GCF_052378235.1 Psychrobacter sp. AOP3-A1-26 | reverse complement strand
AAATTCTAATATTTTTTTGTGCATAAACCACACCTTGCAAATTCTGATAGGCAATGATGCATAGACCAAACATCTTACTCAAATCTACTCTAACAATCTATTTTTTTTGTTACTATTAACTCTTTTAACCCTGCTCTTTCATGGGCTTTAAATGGATAACGATCTGCCATAACTATCCATTCAGATTCATCTTTATTGCTTAGGCTATTTATATTATTCGCTAATCTAATAAGCAATATATCAATGTCCATAGTGACTTGCTTGACTGGCGTTTGTAATTCCGTTAGACGCTGCCTATGGCAATCCCTTTCAAACTTTTTAAACCTCTGCTGTAACTGTTGTAATGTTAGTGGCGCGGTTAATATCAAATAGACACATTGGTTGGTATAAGCAGGTTTTGGCAGCTCAGGAGTCGCCGTAAAATCAGGGTTTTGAAAAGCTATCGATAATTCTATCTCTCCTATAGTCGCCAAACTTTCTCGGACGCGTAATAAATGCTTTTCTGCTTGGTAATTACTACCCAAAGCCAATAGCACAGCTGCCACTGGTTGCGTTTGTAATTGCTCAGGCGCACACTTTTTTAGCGTTTCAAGATTCAAATCAACTCGCTCTTTATGCATCATCAAATTGGCTATTATTATCACCAACTGCTTCGCTGTCTGAAGCTTTGGCATAACGCGTTATTTGTACCCCAACGGCATCCGCTTGTTTAATAGCAGTGGGTTTAGCGACACTCAACGTCACTTGATGGCACGCATATTTCGCTAGTAGTTTGTCCGCAATCTCTCCTGCTAAATGTTCAAGCAATTGCGCTTTAATAGTCTGGCACCACTCTGTCACATCATCGCAGACCGCTTTATAATTAAGCGCGTCGCCGACGTCATCTGAGATTGCCGCTTTGCGAATATCTGTTTCCAGTGCAATATCAATCAGTAAGGGCTGGGTAATAGCGCGCTCCCACTCATAAACACCGATTACCGCCTCTACTTTTAGGCCTTTGACAAATACTACATCAGACTGGGTATGAAACATGCTTTCATCCTTGTTAACTAAATTTTTACTAGTTTTTATTTACCAGTTATAGTCGATACTGAGTAAAATGGATACACAAAACTATGCTGCGTGACTGGTACAAATTTTTCTTGCTGGCTGTGCCTACGCCGACAGAGGCTACAAAATATTTATCCCAGCCCCGCTGTATCTCTTTTATATCGACCTGACTGTATTAAGTACCATTTCTCACTCTGGTGGTTAATTCTACTTTAGCTTCTATTTAACGCTTTCTAAAGCCTCTTCGCGTAGACGTTCGGCTTTTAACGCTTTACTAGGACGGTGTCGCCACAGATCAATGCTAAATAACAACAACCCTAACCAAATTAAACCAAATACGGCTAAGCGATGTAAGTCAAATGGCTCTTTATAATAAAATACAGCCAAAAAGAAAATAAAAGTTGGCGTTAAATAATTCATAAAACTAAGGATGCTATAAGCCACTAACTTGGTCGATTTATTAAACATCAATAGCGGTATCAAGGTAATGGGACCCGCCAGCATTAATAGCCAAATAGAAGGCGTAAACCAAAAGCTGATATGACTACTCGCCACATCAGACTGCCAGAACCACCATAGAAAAATAGGCAACAGCATCGCGGTTTCAACAAACATCGCGTCGACAGCGGTAAGAGGCGTTTGCCGTTGAATGGTACCATAAGTGCTAAAGCTAAAGGCCAAGATCAAGGATATCCACGGCAAACTACCCAGCATGACCACTTGAATAACGACCGACAATAGCGCAAAGCCAATCGCTACCCATTGTAAGGATCGCAGGCGTTCTTTGAACAAAATCATCGATAGCGCCACCCCAACGAGTGGGCCGATAAAATACCCCAAACTGGCTTCTAAAATCTGATCATGATTGACCGCCCAAACATAGGTAAGCCAATTGACAGCAATAATAGCGCCTGAGATAAAAGTATAGGCTATCCATCTTGGATTTTTCTTAAGCGTATCGATCCACTGCCAACGCTTAGTAACGATCAATACCACCAGCAGGCAAGCAAATGTCCAAACAATGCGGTGACCAATGATTTCGGTAGCATTATACTCAGACAATTGCTTAAAATATAAAGGAAAAGCACCCCAAATAGAAAAGGCAATCAGGGCGGTGACAATGCCGCGTCTGGTTGTTTTAATAGGAGTAATTGATTTTTTGATGACGTTTTGAGTAGTCATAAGACAATACAACTTTTTAGAGCAAAGCGCGCCCTCACCCAACTATCATCATTGATGATAACTCGGTGGTAAGAGCACAGGGTCACTACAGATAGGATAAAAGGTAAAAAGCAATGTGTAGATACTAAAATCGTATCTACACATTGCTGACGATAATAACTATTTTAAAAAAACAATCTTACATTATAACTTATAACCAATTTGGCCGAATTCAGCAGTCAATGTTACTCATATAGTAATTAATAAAATGACGAATGAAGCCGACATTTTATTAATATTAAACAGCACCATTATCGACTTCAATAGCCATACCAATTTGGTTGGCAAGCTCGGCAAATCCTGGGAAGCTGGTATTAACGGTTTCGATACCTTCGATTGTGATCTGCTCAGACGCCCGCAAACTCGCCACGGCAAAGCTCATGGCAATGCGATGATCGTGATGCGAGGTGATATGTCCACCACCGAAAACTGGGGTACTATTATCGACCTGACCGCCAATTACTTTGCTCATTTGTCCATGGCTGCCTTGACCTTCAATAATCAAGCCATCATCCGTCACGGTGCAATCAACACCCAGCGCTTGTAAGCCTTCTGCCATGACGGCGATACGATCTGACTCTTTAACACGCAGCTCTTTCGCACCAGTTAACACCGTACGACCTTGGGCACAACTTGCCGCAATAAATAGTACTGGAAACTCATCAATGGCAAGCGGAACAAGCATTTCTGGAATCTTGATTCCGACCAGATTGGATGAGCGAATAGTAATGTCAGCAACAGGTTCTTCACCGACATAGGTTTTATTACTTAAGGTGATATCTGCTTGCATTAATTTTAAAATATCAATAATACCCGTACGAGTAGGATTGATGCCGACCTGTTTTAAAGTCAACTCACTACCATGACTGATAGCAGCGGCAACCATAAAGAATGCTGCTGAAGAGATGTCTGCAGGTACAGCTATATCACCGCCTGTTAATGTACCACCACCGTCAACACTGATACGATTACCGTCAACCGTTACTGGATACCCAAAGGCTGAAAGCATACGTTCGGTATGGTCGCGGCTCACTTCCGGTTGCGTGACTGTCGTGGTGCCTTCTGCCCATAATCCAGCGAGCAATAAGCAGGACTTTATTTGTGCTGAGGCGACTGGCATATCGTACTCAACACCTTGTAGTGGTTTACCCACGTTATCACGACCAGTGATGCTCAGCGGTGCTGTACCACTATGTCCTGTACTTTGAATCACTGCACCCATCTCGCGCAGCGGCGCAGCGACTCGCTCCATCGGACGTTTATTCAAACTGGTATCGCCAGTCATGACACTATCAAAAGATTGCGCTGCTAAAATACCCGCTAGTAGACGCATGCTGGTGCCTGAATTGCCCATATATAGTGGCGTCTTGCTTGGTTTTAAACCATTCATACCCACGCCATGAATGGTTAGCCTACCCTTATCAGGACCTTCAATAGTCACACCCATATCGCGAAATGCTTGCAAAGTTGCCAGTGCATCTTCCCCTTCCAAAAACCCAGTGACCTTGGTGACACCAGTTGCAAGGCTTCCAAGCATGATACTGCGATGTGAGATAGATTTATCACCAGGAATAGTAATGGTGCCAGAAACGGTGTTACTTGGAGAGATTAGGTAAGAAGCTGACATGGCAGAGGTATCCGTATAAGGGGTGCTGGCTAACATATGGCCGAAATGTCGCCGTGCGGCTTGCGCGCGGCCTAAAAGTCCCATCAGGGCAGTTGAATCTTTATCAATGATAAGCTGGCGCATGGTCTGTAGATAAACACCGTACTCATCAAGGGCGCTCACAATCGCGTCTTGGTTGGCAAAAAATATATCATGCCACATTTTAGGGTCGCTGGCAGCGATACGGGTAAAATCGCGAAACCCGCCAGCAGCATAGCGAAACATATCTAAATTGTCATCGTGGCTTGCTAGTTGCTCTACTAGATTAAATGCCAATAGGTGCGGTAAATGACTGGTATGCGCCAATATCGAATCATGATGGTCAGCTGCCATCGGCATGACTGTCGCACCTGCCGCTTCCCATAATTGGCGTAACTTTGTAATGGCCGTCTGTTTGGTCGTTGGTAGCTCACAAATGATGACGCTATGGTTGACAAATAAATTGGCTCGCCTGGCATGATACCCTGAATTTTCAGCACCGGCAATCGGATGTGCTGGCACCAAGCCCACAGGTAATGAGCTAAAGACGGCTTTGGCGGCATCAATAATATTAACCTTGGTACTACAGACATCAGTAATGATGCAGTCAGTAGCAAGCTGACCACTGTCCATCGCTGTTTTGATATCTGCGAATACTGTTTGCACCGCTTGTACTGGCACCGCAATGACAATCAAGTCGCTACCAGATACCACCTCACTTAATATTGAACTGCCCGCATCTAATAAGCCCTGCTGAATAGCCTCTTCGATGCTTGGAGCATGCCTGTCGACTGCCACCAAACGCCGACTTAAGCCATTGTCTTTAATCGCTTGGGCTAAACTGGCACCAATCAATCCCAAACCTATCACACAAACTTGATCGAATAATGGCGGTAAAGTAGATGGGTTGGGTGCAGCTGCGGTTTGATGATTTGCCGCTTGATTTATTTTTTGCATATTATTTTAGTTATCATGTCACTTAATAGGTGTTAGCTGAACAGCTTTGAGTTTGATAGCATTAAGCTCAGCCATCAGTCAATCTTAATCATCAGTCAATATAGAACGTAGAGTATCGATTAGACGGGTATTGTCTTCTGCGACCCCAACCGTAACCCTTAACCAATTAGGTAAACCATAAGCATCGAGCGGACGCACTATCACGCCTTGCTCCAATAACGCCTGGTGAATCACAGCAGCCGTTACGTCCTCCATCTCAACTTCTATTTCTACCATAACAAAGTTGGCATGTGATTTAACAAAACCCAAGCCCAACGCATCAAACTGCTTCTCTAGCCAGCGCCTTTGCCCTTGGTTGGTTGAGCTAACTTTTTCAATAAAATCTTGGTCAGTCAGTGCGGCAGCGGCAGCAGCCAGAGCCACGCGGCTGACATTAAACGGCTGACGGATCCGATTAAGTAAATCAGCAACTGCAACTGAACTCAGCGCATAACCAACACGCAGACCCGCCAGTCCATAAGCTTTAGAAAAAGTACGTACAATGACCACGTTGCCAAATTCATCTAACAGCGCCCGATTGTTACTTTCAGGACTGTATTCGATATAAGCCTCATCTAATACTATCAATACCGAACTTGGCACACTAGCCACAAACTCACGTAGCTCTTTATGTTCAAGCTGTGTACCGGTCGGATTATTAGGATTGGCGATAAACACCATCTTAGTATTAGGATTGTCTTGAACCGCTTGGCTCATGGCTTTTAAATCATGACCAAAACGATTGGCAGGTACTTCAATACCCATTGCGCCTTGCATTTTAGCCAGCATCGGATAAATAATAAATGCATATTGACTATAAACGATCGCATCATCAGCACCGGCAAAACTACGCGCCAAGATATCAAGCAAATCGTTAGAGCCATTACCTAGCGTAATCTGTTCAACATCAACCTCATTAAAATCAGCCAATGCTTGTTTCAGATAATAGCCATTGCCATCAGGATAACGCGACAACTGACCTAACTGCTCGGTAATCGCTAGCGTTACTTGCGGTGAGCAGCCTATCGGATTCTCATTGCTGGCAAGCTTTACCACATCTGAGACGCCATATTCACGCGTTAACTCTTCAATCGGCTTCCCAGTTTGATAAGGTGCCAACTCTAAAATACTGTCATAAGCAGGTGCTAGCGGTGATAAATTTGACTCTGTCGATGGCGTAGACTGCATGATTTATCCTTAGGTTTAATTTTTCTATATCTATAATACCGCTTTTGGATAAGAGCCCAATATACGTAAATCTTTGACCAATGGGCGGATATCAGCGATAGCAGCACTAACATTAGGGTCTTGAATGTGCCCATCCATATCGATAAAGAACACGTAAGCCCATTTATTAGGGCGTTCTGGACGCGTCTCGATACTGGTCATAGAGACGCCATGATACGATAACGGTTTTAAAATCTCGATCAGGGCACCCGCTTTATCATGCGCTGAAACCATAATAGAGGTTTTGTCTTGACCTGATGGCGCAATTGCTTCGTGACCGATAATCAGGAATCGTGTGGTGTTGCTAGGGTTGTCTTCGATATTTGAGTAAAGCTTGTGCAAATCATATTCCACAGCAGCTACATCGCCTGCAATTGCTGCTGAATGCCACTCATTTCTTAAGCGTCGCGCCGCTTCTCCGTTGCTCGATACCGCAACACGCTCAACATTAGGATAATTGACATCGAGCCAATGACGGCATTGTGCCAAGGATTGCTGATGCGAATAAATACGGCTTAAGCCATCAAGTTTGGTATGCTCAGCGACCAAGAAGTTTTGATGAATCGGTAACTCAACCTCACCAATGATTTTTAAGGTAGAAGATAAAAAACCATCTAGCGTATGGTTGACCACGCCCTCTGAGGAGTTTTCGACTGGCACCACACCATACATCGCCGTGCCTGCTTCGACTTCACGGAATACATCAGTAATGGTGTTTAGCGGCACGGTATCAGCCGCTTTGCCAAAGTGCTTTAAAGCGGCGGCATGGGTAAAGGTGCCGACAGGGCCCAAAAAGGCAATACGTTGCGGCGCTTCTAAATCAAGGCATACCGACATAATCTCACGGAATAAGCGTGCCATTTTTTCATCAGCGATTGGCCCACCATTGCGCTCCATCACCGCTTTTAAAACTTGAGCCTCACGCTCAGGACGATAAAAGATAGGGTTGCTATCGTCAGTGGTCGGGTTATTGGCAATATGGTTTTTCTTTACCGTTGCCACTTGCTGAGCCAGCTTGGCACGGTTATTAATCAGCGTTTGAATTTCGCAGTCTACTGTGTCAATACTTTGGCGAATATTGTCCAAAAACTCTTTTTCAGTCGCGGTATCGCTAGTGCTTGCGCTGGTTTGATTTAGATTATCCACGTTCTGCTCTGGTGACTGCTCACTCATTACCGCCCATCCTTTTTTAGATTTTATAACTACTATTTATCACTATTAGATATAACATGCTTAAATACTTTTGCTATTTAGCACAAGCCAAATAACCAACCTGCTCTACTATAACAAAAACTAGGGACAGTGCCCATTTGTAAATGCGCATAAACCTATAAATGGCTATAAATCTTAGCACAGTTGAATGATATAAAGGCCAAGCACCGTGAAACTATCAGCTAACTTAAGCTCAAAATAGGCTCAAATCTATGTTACAGTTTGAGCGTACCCATAACTTTATTGATAGTTACTTATTAATAATTACTTATTGATGACTATAAATATTGCTACAGCACATATTGCTACAGCCATTAATAAGCAGACAACACCGTTAATTGACCATACCAAGGATATCTGATGAGCGCATTACAACAGCTTCGCACCATGACCACCATTGTCGCTGATACGGGTGATCTTGCCGCCATTGCGCGCCTAAAACCTATCGATGCGACGACCAACCCCAGCCTAATAACCAAGGCTCTCATGCATCCTGACAACCAAAGTATGCTATCAGAAACCATGAGTCAGCATAACGGTGATATAGATGCGGTGATTGACGCACTGACGGTTCAAGTGGGCTGCGATATTTTAGACTTAATCAAAGGCCGTGTCTCAACCGAAGTCGATGCTCGTCTGTCTTATGACACCCAAGCGACGATTGATAAAGCTTTAGCGTTTATGGATGCTTATCAAAAAGCGGGTATCGAGTCAGAGCGTGTATTGATTAAGATGGCAGCGACGTGGCAAGGTATCGAAGCCGCACGCTATCTAGAAACTCAAAACATTCACTGTAACTTAACCTTGTTATTTGGTCAGCATCAAGCGATTGCTTGTGCTGATGCAGGCGTGACCTTGATATCGCCCTTTGTGGGACGTATTTTAGACTGGCAAAAACGCCAGCAAAACCGTCAACATGTCCCCGCTACTGATGATATGGGGGTGCAATCGGTCAAGCTCATTTATCAGTATTACAAACAACACGGTTATAAAACTCAAGTCATGGGCGCAAGTTTCCGCTCGACTGAGCAAATATTGGCTTTGGCAGGTTGTGACTTACTGACCATCGCGCCCAACCTCATCGACGAGCTGGCAGAGATGGATGTAGAAGTGATGCAGCAGCTGTCACCAAGTATGTCAATGGATTTGGCCGATATGACCAAAGTGAGCCTGACTGAAGAAGAGTTCAGTACCGCCTATCAGCAAGACACGGTTACTCAAGATTTATTACCTAAGGGTATTGACGGCTTTATCGCTGCACGTAATGAGCTTGCTCAAATGTTAGCGTCTATGCGTAGCTAAGCGCGATTAAGCCAATGTTCCGATATTCCAGTGCGCTAAGCCTAAATATAAACGATAATAAACATTGCCAGTAAACTGCGAGAATAACTAGGGGCTGTATAGAATTCAGCTAAGGAACTGACAGAGACTATTTTTTAGGCAATTCGACGCCAAAAATAGTAAGTTTAGTTATTCTAAGCGCGATAGTTTTGGCTATGAAGTGGCAAAAAATAGTCCTGTTCCTTCGGACTGATGCTAAAATCGCCCCAGACGTTGTTGTAAATCTAGCTAAGGTCTCGACATTACCTTCGATTTACGCCTAGTCTGGAATTATTTTAGCGATCAGCAGTCCTAATAGATGAATTCTATACAGCCCCTAGTAGGTAATAAAAGAAATTTGCCTGCTAATATCAAGTTGGCTATTATAAGCGACCTCAAATAACAACAAGCAAGGCTGAACTATGAAACGGCTAGCAGTGATATTAGCAAGTAGTACGCTGGCGATGGGTGCTCAAGCAGCCAACTGGTCAACAGTAGCAGAAAGTCAGACTGGCTCCATTTTTAGCGTAGACTTGGATTCTATCGAACGCTCAGACATCAGTATCATCGATGAAAAGCGTGTCGACAACATTACCGTCTCCATTCGTAGAGCTTATCCTGCACAAAAAAGTGTCACTAAACCCACTACGAAAGCTGTGACGAAAGACAGTAAAGAGAAAGACCCGAAGGAAAAGGACAGCAAAAATAAAGTTGCTAAAGAAACGCGCATTCATCATAGCGATCAACAATGGCTTATCTCTTGTAAGGACGCCAGCTACTATAGACGAGCCTACGTTGATTATGCCGCTAACGATAAGGTACTAAAATCTTGGCAATCGGATAAACCAATCCTGACCACCAAAGATTTTAAAGTCACTACGCCAAAAACCATTAGCCGGATACTAGTCGAGCAATCTTGTAAAAGCTACGAGCAAGCCAAGTAAGACACGCCTAATAAAATCAAAAAAAGCGCGCCGAATGAGTTCAGCGCGCTTTTTTATGTCAGTGCTTTACTTATCCTTAGCAAATAATGTTCGTCAGTCAGTTAGGCTTTTAATTTAGGCCTTTAATACGGTATAAACCGGCACTGGAAACTCACCATGTAAGTCGACCAAATCTAGTAGCACTAACGCCCCTACCACGGTATGTTCTGCAGATTTGCACAGCTCGTAAGCCGTGGTTAGCGTACCGCCAGTGGCCAGGATATCATCGACCAATAGCACACGCTCAGGTGGCAGATTATTTTGCATCTCAAGCGTGTCTTTACCATACTCAAGCGCATAGGCTTTATTGGCGACAGGCGGTGGCAGTTTACCGGGTTTACGTAGCAAAATCATACCTTTGCCCAATCGACCTGCCAGCAAGCTAGCAAAGACAAATCCGCGCGCTTCAACGGCGCCTAAACAGTCTACTTCGTCGAGTAAACCCGTCGGCAATGCGGCGAGCAGCGCATCAATCACCTCATTAATATGACTGCGCAGTAACGGGGTAATGTCATAAAAATCAATGCCGACTTTCGGAAAGTCTGGTACTGTGCGAATGATTTGCCAAAATGGATGATCGGTATTGAGCGTATTGGATGACTCGGTGGTATTGGCTGATGTAACGGCGGTGTTAGCGCTCATAATAACCCTTAGCTTGTATGACTTAGATGATGATATAACAGTGGCAAACAATGACTGAATCGGTGAAATTTTCGGTGATAATTATATCATAATCAGCCTTAATATAGCGGCAAATAGCACGGAAAAAGCCCCGCTTAAATAAACAAAGTGATAGCTAATGACTTGATAAAAGCTATTCAATCTCAATATACAAGTGTAAACTTAACTATAAAAACAACGGTTATATGCTAAACTACGTGCGCTTTTAAGGTCTATATATTGACCAGAATAGTTAATATTAGCTTTAAAAAAATATGTGTCATACTGGTAATAATCGATAGGACTATTTATGAAACGTTATGAATGTATCGTCTGTGGCTGGATATACGATGAAGAACTCGGCTGTCCTGAAGAAGGTATCGCACCTGGTACTAAATGGGAAGATATCCCTGATGATTGGACATGCCCAGAATGCGGCGTTGGCAAGCTTGATTTTGAAATGCTCGAATTTTAAGCGAATGCCCGACTCTCTAACTAGGATACTTCATGACAGAACCAAACGACATCACTCATGCTAACTTGACTGAAAACTCAGATAAAATTTCAGTCAGTTACCCTACTCCAGAATGGCAAAAATTTGGCGAATACCAATGGCGTGATTCAGACTTGAGCGAGCATCTTTATCAATCGATGATAGACATCGGTGATGGCATTGAGCTGTGCGTTGAAGCCGGTGGCAACCCCAATAATCCGCCACTGCTGATGATAATGGGGCTTGGCTCACAAATGGTATTTTGGCCAAACAATTTTATGAAGCGCCTTATTGATGCGGGTTTTTTTGTGATTCGTTTTGACAATCGTGATATTGGCTTGTCCTCCAAAGTGCAAATTGACGGCCTACCCCGTATTAGCCAACTCAAAATGATGATGCGGCTGCAAACAGGACTGTCTAATAAAGGCACTCAGGTTGCTTATAACTTAACCGATATGGCAGAAGATACCGCGCGCTTAATCAAAGCGTTGCGGCTTAGCAAGACCCACCTAATAGGTGCCTCTATGGGCGGGATGATTGCCCAAATTGTGGCAGCACGTTATCCAAGCTTGGTACAACGCATGGCGCTGATGTTTACCACCACCAACCGTGCCTTTTTAAAGCCGCCCAAACCGAAGCAGCTATATACACTTATCAATCGTCCTGAGAGCCATTCTGAGCGCGATATTGTGCGCCATAGCGTTTGGTTTATGAAGACGGTCGGCACGCCAGGACATGTGAATGTACGTATGGTGCGTGAAATTGCCAAGATACGTTATCAGCGTAACTTCCATCCGCTCGGTACGGTACAACAGCTCAACGCCATCTTGGCCTCAGGCTCGATTAGCAAATACAGTAAGCAAGTCAAAGCACCAACTATCGTACTGCATGGTAGTGCAGACGGCCTGTTACCTGCCTCGCAAGGACGTGTCGTTGCCAAAACCATTCCCAATGCTAAGTTTCACTTAATCGAGGGCATGGCACATGACATTCCTGAATATTATCAGCCTTATATGGTCGACTTGATTAGTAATCATTTATTGGATAAGTAGCTTTTTATTAGAAAAGCAGCTTTAATATTTTAGCTTGCAAAAATGACTATTTAAAAAAGAGCCTATAGCGATTGATGATTGCTTAAGCTATTTTCATGGGGAGATCCTAACATGAGTACTCATGCCGATTTATCTTATGTAAAATTCAGCGCATACATTACGACCACTATCATAATAGAGAAATAACACTGTGAATAAGTACTTAGCCATACTATCAGCACTTCTATTAGTTGGTTGCACTCCCAATGTCAAAGTAACACCCAATAATCTTCCTGATGCCTACTTAAATCAGCCTTATACAGTCGATGTAGTAGTTACAGGGGGTACTGTTATTAACCGTAGTTTCTCTTCGAAAACTTCAAATACTGATTTTAAAATCATTCCTGGAGTTAGGGACAGTGGTCAAGACAATTATAACAACCTGAAAATTAATGGTATAGCAACTACACTCGAACCTATAAGTATTTATATGTATGGTGAAACATATGGAACTAACTTTCCAGGAGCTGGTTTTGAACAAGAGTACACCATTGAGGTAAAAGTTGCTAAATAAGCACTCAGCCACCCTATAAATACTGCTATTAGTTGGATGTGCTCCTAGTGTTCATGTAACACCTAATAAATTACCTGACGCTTACCTTAATCAATCCTATCAAGCCAATATAGAGATTACAGGGGGTACTGTCGTCGATCTCAACTTCCATTCTGAAGTGTCTGACGCTAGTTTCAAAATTATGCCAAGTCTTGCAGAGGGAGGTTATAAAGATTATAACCTGTTGACCGTGACTGGCACACCTACAGCATTAAAGCCTGTTCATATTTATATCGCTGGGGATACATACGGAACTAACTTTCCAGGATCTGGTTTTGAACAAGAGTACACCATTGAGGTAAAATCTAATAAGTAGTTGAGTTAATCAAATATCTCTGAATAACTACCTACCTATGCTAATTAGTGAACTAAAGATATATAAGCTTTTTTCAGAATAAACATGGTATTAAGTTTTAATCACAACCGACACCAGCGCCGTCTTTATCAATGCACATCTTATTACCATTTTTTAAATTACCTATCCATGCTTTGCCACCTGTAAATATAAACGCTGGTTTACCTTGGTAGCTATCGCCAGTACTGACGCCACTATTGTCAAAGCGAAAAGGAATCACCAGCTCACCACCAAGATTGACAAAGCCCCAGTCGCTATCAATACGCACGCCTGCCAATCCTTCCGAAAATGGCCGTACTTCATCAAATGAATAGGTAATCATGGTGACGTCATTGTCATCGATGAACCCCCATTTACCGTCTTGTTGATGCGGCTGTAAGGTCGTAAATTGATTGGCAGGTGCTTGTTTTGGTTTTGACGCCGATGAATTAGCAGAAGCTGGGTCCCTATCTGTTTGCGTACTGCCCCTGTTATTAGGATCGCTGGTCGTTTTACCATTTTTATCCAGCCAACTAATCGCGCGGTTTTTGTGGACGCGGGCGAGTCCATTTTGATAGTTATCAATATCGCTAAACGACGCTGAAAACGGCACAATGGTTTTATTGGCAGTATTGATTACCCCATAGTTGCCGTTCTTTTTTACCACGATACGCCCTTCTGACACTGCCCTTGCCCAGCCTGATGATTCGACCAATACGTCATACACGGTAGGCACAACTTCGCGGCCCTTCATATTGACATAACCGACTTTATTGCTACGCTGGACGGGGATTAAGCCACCCGCTATTTTGTCCGCAGCAACCTTTTGATAACGTGATAAATCAACCACCTTATTGCCTTCTTTATTCAACAACGCCACGGGTGCACCAAAATCTTTTGTCGCTAAAAAGTAACCACTACTAGCCGTACAAGAAACATTTTTATAATAGCTTTTAGGCAGTTTGCAGCTGGCAGCTTGTGCCGTTGGCAAAAAAAATACCGCACTTAACAGAATACCAATACCCCCACAAAGGCGCGACACAGGCAGCTGTTTGACGCTCATCTCATACGACGCTCGTGGTTGAATATTTTTTCTGTTTAGAGTAAATAGTAATGACATAAGTGATGATGACCTAAATCGAGATGGTATAAAGGATTTCGACACACTAACTTCAAAAAGATAAAAACTAAACGACTATCTGTATAGTTCATATTTTATGCAAAGTTACCGTATTATAAGCTGCTAAACAAACCAATAGCGAGCAAAGCGCCAACTTTAATACGCTAAACATACGTCACAGAGTAATAACAGTAAAACTCATATCAAACCCTGATACCAAAAAAGTGCATGTCTGATGTCAATTAGCATCAAAAGGTTTACAATCACCTCTTTAAAACTCACTATATTTATAACCGGTCTGTCCATCGACCAAAAAAACCTTTAGATATGTTTTATAGAGATATTTTATGGCTGACGACTCTTCACGCTCTGCATCCATTGGCTTACTTATTGGTTGTATTATTTTTGGTTTAGGCAGTTTGATTGTGGCTCATGTCGATATTGGCGGTTGGGCGATGTCATTTTGGCGGCTTGCAATATCGGGTGTCGTGTTTACTATATTGGCTAAAATTATGGGCCAGCGCTTACCCTACTCCAAACGTGCTATCGTTTATGGGTTATTATCTGGTGCATTTTTAGGCTTGGATTTGGCACTGTGGCACGAGAGTATTTATGCGGTCGGCCCTGGTATTTCAACCTTACTTAACAGCTTGCAGATTTTCTTTTTAGCCGCGATTGGCTTTTTATATTTTAATGAACGTCAATCTATTTTGCAGTTGCTCAGCTTGTGCTTGGCGATGCTGGGCGTGGCGATGATTGGCAGTCCTGAATTTGCACAGAATACAGCTGCTACTTGGGGATTTGTCACCGGTATCATATCGGGAGGCATGTTAGCGGCCTCAATGACCTTTATCCGCAAGACCCACGATACCGAACCGACACCCATATTTGTATTGATGCAGCTGGTCAGTCTGGGCGGGGTAATAGCGATGATTGTGCCGATGTTTATCTTCGATATGGGTAACATTTTACCCAATACCTGGTCGGAGATTGGTTGGATATTGATTTATGGCACGGTGATGCAGTGCTTGGCGTGGGGACTCATCGCCTACTCTATCCCTAAACTTTCGCTTACATTGACGGGGTTACTACTCTTAACAGAGCCCATTGCCGCCTTAGTTATCGATTATACTTGGCTGGACAAATCCATCAACACTCTACAATGGAGCGGCGCGCTGCTCACTATGTTTGCTATCTATTTGGGCTCACTAAAACCTAAGCCACGCGCGCTACGACGTTATCGGTTTTTTGCACGGTTTTATAGCCGTAAGTATAAATAACAACACGGTGAACAACGCCAGAATAACTAAAAGCCACAATGGTTATTATGGCTTTTAGTTAACGATATATTAAGTTCTTTTAAGCTTATGACGACTAAAAACTTAGGGACACGCCCTAGTCTTTTTGGCGATTAAACAAGGCGTTAAGAACAATTGCGGTCAAAGTCGCCGTACCAATACCGCCCAAATCAAAGCCACCTAGATGCAGACTAAAGTTACCTGTACCCATAATAACGGTCACAGCAGCAATGATAAGATTGCTGTTTTTGCTAAAATCGATATGACTGTCTATCCATATTTTGGCACCAGCAATCGCAATCAAACCAAATACCACGATAGAGGCACCGCCCAATAATGCTGGCGGAATCGTCTGAATGATCGCGCCAAATTTTGGTGATAGCCCAAGCAAGATAGCAACCACCCCTGCAATAAAAAAGATAGTGGTGCTATAAACCTTAGTCACTGCCATCACACCGATGTTTTCAGCATAAGTGGTGACGCCAGTACCGCCAAAACCTGCTGAAAAAGTTGTCGCCAAGCCATCAGCAAAAAATGCTCGACCCATATAAGGTGTCACGCGAGCTTTGGTCATGCCTTCTACCGCTTTAAAATGCCCTAGGTTTTCGGCAATCAGAATAAAGGCCACTGGCGCAATTAGTATAATCGCACTCATCTCAAATTTTGGCGTATGAATGCTGGGTAGCCCAAACCATGAAGCTGATTGGAGACCACTAAAGTCAATCGGCACCCCAAAGCCCATCACATTGGTCAATACATAATAGACAATATACGATAGTATTAAACCCACTAACAACAACAAGCGTCGTAACATACCGCGCGTAAAGACCGCCACCCCACTGATTAACAATACCGTCAATGCAGCCATCCACGCATCAAACTGATTAGCAGACACCCCTTGAATGGTTACTGGCGCTAAATTAAGACCAATAATCATCACAATGGCACCCGTGACAATAGGCGGCATCAAGCGCTCAATCCATCCTGTGCCCGTCTTTATCACCAACAAGCCCACCAAGGCATAAATGATACCGCACACCATAATGCCACCTAAAGCGACATTAAGATTGGCATTGAAGCCAACGCCAGCATAAGCAGTAACGGCAATAACAGGGCCGATAAACGCAAAGCTTGAGCCCAAATAGCTGGGCATCCGCCCGCCAGTGATCATAAAAAACATCACCGTACAAATACCGGACATCAAAATGGCTAAATTGGGATCAAACCCCATCAATAAGGGCGCAAGTACCGTCGAGCCAAACATAGCAAAGGTGTGTTGTACACCCAGCAGCATGCTTTTCGATGGTGGTAAATATTCATTGATACCGACTGGCGTGCGGTCTAAATCGCCTTTGAACGGTTTCCAAGTCGGAAACCAACGGCCATTTTCAAAATCTGGATTATGCGGTAAGCTCATTGTCGCTGAATCAGTTGCTGAATCAATACCCGCTGCCTCTAATGCATTTGGCATTAGCGGTTCTGCTTGATTGCTTTTCTCTGATGGGGAGGGGTTTTCTGGAGGGATTACCATGCGCTTGTCCTATGTGGCCTAAACTTGTCATAACCGCTTAATATTAATTGAGTAATGATAGCTGATTAATGGTGGTTAGGATAAATAAAGAAATAATAAATAGCAGTATGTGCAACAAAAGCTACTATATTTATGGGCGTATTCAAAAGACTCTGCTATATCCAACCACTTGTTTGTAGAAAGGCTGACAAAGTACATTATTTTATAAAATAGCCATATTTTGCTAGATGTATCGAGTGAGATATGTTCTACTAAAGTCACCGCTTCGGTTGCTCGCACCTATTGTATTCTATAGCGACAGCCAACTTACAGGATGTTACATAAGCGTTGATGCCGAGCATCATAACGGAATTTAATAATAAACAACAGCTATTATTCACCCGTCACTCGAACTACTGCGTTTAAACATTTTCATAGACGATGCTCTAAATCCACCAATTAACGGTACCTGTTATTTTTTGTTGCCTATCATATTATTATGTAGGCGCTATAGTCTTGGCTATGCGGTTATCCTAACCCTACTTCACTTTTTGGTAATTCATTATGATTAGTGTATTTGATTTATTTAAAATTGGCATCGGCCCATCAAGCTCACATACCGTCGGCCCGATGGTCGCGGCGAATTTATTTTTGACCTCATTGCGTAAGCAAACCGAGCTTACCAGTATAAAATCCCTAGAGATTGAGCTATATGGCTCGTTAGCCGCTACAGGTAAAGGTCACGCAACGGATACGGCCATATTATTAGGCTTGCTTGGGCATGCCCCTAGCAGCATCGATACGCGTTTGACCAATCAATATCTATCAGCGATTTTTTCAAACAAACAACTTAATATCGCAGGCGAGCATATTATTGCCTTTGATACCGAGCGTGATATTCAATGGTATGGTGAGACAGTCCTGCCCTATCACCCTAACGCTATGACCATACGCGTGTCATTGGCTGACGACAGCCACTATCAGCAAACCTATTACTCCGTAGGTGGCGGCTTTGTGATTAACGAAGAAGATGCTACCAATCCAGATGAAGATCACGCCACGCCAACTATTGACTCTCTTCCTTACCCTTTTAATACGGCCGCAGAGCTTCTAGAGCAATGCCGTCAGCACCGTTTAAGCGTGAGTGAACTGGTGTTAGCCAATGAATGTCATTACCGCGACCAACCTGAAGTATTCGCCTACTTGGACTCTATTTGGGAGTCGATGCAAGATTGCGTAACGCGAGGCTGTCAAAACAGTGGCATTTTGCCGGGTGGCTTAGATGTGAAGCGTCGTGCCCAAGCATTACATCTGCAGCTTTGTGCTGAGAAAAATCAGGATATTGCAAAAAACGATAAGCTTGTGGCAATGGACTGGATTGATTTATATGCCTTAGCGGTCAATGAAGAAAACGCCAATGGGGGTAATGTCGTGACTGCCCCTACTAACGGTGCAGCAGGTATTATTCCTGCGGTTATGCACTATTATCGCGACTTTTTACCGAACTACAGTGTTGAGGGCGCGCGCAAATTTTTGTTAAATGCCACCGCTATCGGTAGTCTCATCAAACAAAACGCGTCGATATCTGGTGCTGAAGTTGGCTGTCAAGGGGAAGTAGGCTCTGCATGCGCAATGGCCGCATCTGCCTTAGCAGAAATCATAGGTGGCGATCCCGCTCAGTGCCTTAATGCGGCCGAGATTGGCATTGAGCATAACTTAGGTCTGACTTGCGACCCTGTTGGCGGCTTGGTGCAAGTACCTTGCATCGAACGCAATGCCATGGGCGCTGTAAAAGCGGTCAATGCAGCACGACTTGCCTGCCGCGGCAATGGACAACACTTCGTATCTTTAGACAAAGTCATTGAAACCATGCGAGTCACGGGTGCGGATATGCTAGATAAGTATAAAGAAACCTCACGAGGCGGTTTAGCGGTTTATGCTGACAACCGCATACCTACTGCCACTCATGGGGTCAGTGTAAAATACAGCCAATGCTAATCTTATACCAAACCCAAAAAGTACGATGAGCTGTATCAAACTCGTTTAATCTATAGTACGTAGCACTTGCACTCGTTTTCCTTGCTACTCTAATTTTTGTGAATGCTATTATAATATAGTCAGTTCACTTAACAATATAACGAGGCTAATTGATAAATTTATCAGCCTCGTATATAGATAAGACATAAAAAGACCTCTAATTAATTAGAGGTCTTTTTTTATAATCAAGATAAGTGGTTAGCAGTTACTCAGCCGTTTTTGAGATAACTTCGTTTAGCATCCAAACTGGCTGGACAACGTTAGAGCCTTCAGCCGTCACTGCTTCTTGACGTACGTCTAGCATGTAGCGATAGTTTGGCTCATAAGTAAAGCCTTGGATGTTACCGTTAAGCGACGTGAAGTTTCTTTGACCAGCCTGACGATACTGTAGGCACTGTGACTCAATCTTGTTACCGTCAGATGCCGTTAGATCACAAACTGCTTTGCGCGGTGCTACTTCTACCTTAAAGCTTGGAATATTGACTACCTTAACGTTCATAGGTTGGCCTTCGACAACCATTGTACGCTCGTTATCCATACCCATCGTAGAACAACCTGAAAGGGCAAAAGTCGTCATCAATGCTGCAAGTGCTAATTTTTTCATTATTCAATCCTCAGTTAATTGCTATTAATTATTATTGCCTACTTAAGCTCATTATTTTGAACATCTTATAATGATTGATATATGCTCAAAACACATCAGGCGATATCAGTAAGGTCATCTATCGTTTACTAGAACCAAGTATAGGTCGCAAATTACCTTACTCTCTACAACTGGTTTGTAAAGTAACGTCAGCTTTTGCAACTGATGTTAATAATACGTAATGAACTACCCACTACTTTAGAAGTAGGGGTTTCTTAGGTAATGCTCATACTTGATACGATATTCTGTATCAGAGGTTAAGCAAATTTACTAAGCTAACCCTGTCGCACCGACAGTTTTTGAGTGTTTAGCTAGTATCAATCCTTGGTTTAAGATATTGATACTGGCGTTAAGGTCGCGGTCATTTTCTTGCAAACAACTTGGACAATTCCAAGATCGCACCGACAGCGGTAATTCAGCTTTCGTTAGCAAGTGACCACAGTTTGAGCAGGTCTTAGAGGATGGATACCACCGGTCTATTTTGACAAGCGTTTTACCGTACCACTCTGCTTTATAGGCCAGCATGGTGGTGAATGACGACCATGAGCTGTCCGATATGGCTTTGGCAAGCTTCCTGTTCTTAACCATACCCTTTACATTCAAGTCCTCTATGGCAATCACATCGTGGTTTTTGATGATGTTGAATGAGAGCTTATGTAGAAAGTCTTTGCGGGTATTGGTTATTTTCTCATAGACCTTGGCAACTTTTATTTTTTGCTTCTGATAATTACGGCTCTCTGACAGCTTGCGCTGATCCGCTTTGGCAACCGCTCTGCGCTTGGCTAAAATCTTTTGTTCTCGCGCCAGTTTGTCTTGCAGCTTTGCTAGAAACTTAGGATTGGCAACTCTACATCCGTCCGATAAGACGATAAAGTCTGTCAATCCTAAATCAATACCGATGTTTGATTGGGTTTTTGGTAGCTCATTAACAATAGTTTCGACTAACAGGCTGGCAAAATACTTACCTGATGGGGTACGGCTGATGGTGGCGCTCTTAATCAAGCCGTTTATTTTATCGGGGAATTTGGCATTGATATGACCGATTTTCGGCAGTTTAACGGTGCTGTCTGTGATCGCTACCGTTCCTTTCTGATTGTTGGTGGTATAGCTGTCTTTAATGCCTTTTTTCTTGAACTTAGGGAAGCCAGTACCACCTTTAAAGAATTTACTGTAGGCAGCTCTTAGGTTTTGTTGAACATTGGCTAGTGCCAAGCTATCGACTTCTTTGAGCCATTCAAATTCTTTTTTGTACTGAGCTGGTGTGTTGTTTAAGGTGGTTTTAGTGGCTTGGTAATAATCAATCTTGTCGGCAAGCATCCTATTCCAAATAAAGCGCGTGCAACCAAACGACTTAGCAAAGAATATCTGCTGATCCTCGTTTGGGTACAACCTGACTTTATAGGCTTTAAGGATTTGCTTAGTCATTATTTACCTTGATCAACGATATATTTTTTAATAACTTCAAGAGGCGCACCGCCAGTCGTGATTAGGCAGAATGATTGCGACCAAAACTTATCTTCCCAAAGCTTGGTTTTAATCTTAGGAAATTCTTTTTTCAATAATCGACTGCTTGCTGATTTATAGGTGTTAATGAATTTACTAATTTCGGTTTTGGGGTGTGCTTTGAATAAAATATGAACATGATCTTTGTCGTGATTCCATTCAACAACATCAATCTTATAATCGGGTGCAATGCGCTCAAAGATAGCTTTTGCTCTGTCCGATACTTCGTCATCAAAAACCTGTCTACGGTATTTAGTTACTAAAATTAGATGGTAATTTAGCAGAAAGACTGAATGATAATTAGTGTCTAAAAGCATTTGATTATAAGGCCTTTATATAAATAGACTGAATTAGATATTTATCATATAATAATAATCACGCAAGGTCAAACGCATTCACCCCACTACCTTAGAGGTAGGGGATTTCTGCGGTAAAATGTTAAATAGAATAGTAAATTGATACCAACCAAGATACAAACAGCAAAAAGCCAGAGTATTATCGACTCTGGCTTGGGGATACAGTGATTTATAAAGCTTATTAATACTAGGGCATATTCAACAGCAAGCCATAAAAACTTATAGCATTAGCAGCCTTTAACTACGATAATCAGCATTTATTTTGACGTAATCGTACGATAAGTCACAAGTATAAACCGTATCACTGGCATCGCCACGTGCTAGGTCGATATGAATGGTAATCTCAGGGCGACTCATTACCGTATTACCCGCCGCCTCCGTATAACTTGGTGCGACGCCACCGTTTTGACAAATCATCACTTCGTCTAGATAGACATCGACCTGCTCTGTATCGAGGTCTTCAACGCCTGCATAACCAACTGCAGCTAAGATACGGCCCCAATTGGCATCACTGGCGAAAAACGCTGTTTTCACTAAGGGTGAATGGGCGACGGCATAAGCCACATCACAGCATTCTTGTGTTACCTTGCCGCCAGTAACTTTTACAGTCATAAACTTAGTAGCGCCTTCACCATCACGTACAATCAACTGCGCCAGACGGACAAACACTTCGGTCAATGCTGTCAATACTGGCTGATAATGTGGATGCTCAATGCTATCAATGACCTCTGAGTTCGCTGCGCCTGTCGCTATCAATACACAGCAGTCGTTAGTAGAAGTATCACCATCGACAGTAATGCGATTAAAAGATTGCTCATTGATGGCGCTTAGCATCTCTTGTAATAAATCAGCAGCGATATTGGCATCCGTTGCCACATAGCCGAGCATGGTAGCCATGTTAGGGCGTATCATTCCTGAGCCTTTTGACATGCCAGTAATGTGATAACTACTCCCAGAAACATCAACTTTTTGGCTGGCAAGCTTAGGAATGGTATCAGTAGTCAGGATACCATTCGCGGCGGCGAGCCAATTATCAGGTGCTAAGTTAGCCAAGGCATCATCTAAACCAGCAATGACTGCATCGCTATTTAACGGCTCACCAATCACCCCAGTAGAGAACGGCAAAACGGTATCGGTAGCCACGCCAGCTTTGTCTGCCAATGCAGCGCAGATATCTACAGCACGGCGCTTACCATCAGCACCCGTACCAGCATTAGCATTACCGGTATTGGTCACCAAATAACGCGGCGAGACTTTAGCAAAGTGCTCACGTAACACTCGCACAGGCGCAGCACAAAAGGCGTTCTTAGTGGTGACAATCGCAGTGGTGGCGGTATCCGCTATTTCAATCAGCACCAAGTCATCACGATCTTTATAACGTACGCCCGCTGCGGTGGCGCTTAATTTTATACCTTTAATAGGATAAATAGTATTAGGTACTGCAACGTTGCCAACGGCCATAGTGAAATCCTTATGTTTTAATTTTTATCATCATTTATAGAAAGAGAGAGACGAACCTATCATTTACTTAAATCAAACGCTGACCAAATTGGTGCATGATCAGACGGTTTTTCCATGGCACGTAGCTCGTAACTGATGCCTGCATCGACACAATTATCGACTAAATCTGCGGTGCACAAGATATGATCGATACGTAAACCGCGCTTAGGCTCATCGTTGAAGCCACGACTGCGATAATCAAACCAGCTGTATAACTCGGTACTCTCTGGATAATGCAAACGATAAGTATCAGTCAGCTCACGCGCCATAAGGTCACTATACCACTCGCGCTCCTCTGGCAAAAAGGAGGTTTTTCTATTTTTAAGCCAGCGTTTGGCATTGACTTCACCAATGCCGATATCGATATCTTCAGGTGCCACATTCATATCACCCATAATGACAAGCGAGCGCCCTTCTGCTTTTAAAGTGTCGATATACTTTATCAAATCGGCATAATAAGCGCGCTTCATCGGAAACTTGGTCGGATGATCTTGGCTCTCCCCTTGTGGAAAGTAACCATTGAGCACATCAATCTCACGCCCTTGCAGCTCGTAGCGTGCATGGATAAAGCGTTTTTGTGCGTCTTCATCTTCACCAGGAAAACCTTTTTGTACAAAAATAGGCGCAACTTTGGACAATAATGCGACGCCGTAATGGGCTTTTTGACCAAAATATTCGACGTGATAGCCCAAACTTTCCACATTTTCAAGCGGAAATTGCTCATCGTGAACTTTGGTTTCTTGTAGCCCCATGACGTCAGGATCGATTGTCTCTCGCACTGACTCAAGCTGATGCTGACGAGCGCGAATACCATTGACATTAAAACAAACAAAACGGGTCATAAACTATCCTATACTGATTGATTGAAATGGGGTTTTGATACGAATATATGAGATACCGCCAAATGTAAGCGACTATGATAACAGACGTAGACCAACCTATCTGTTGCGTGCCTTTATATCTTAAGCTAGAGTAGTTATTATTGGCAGAATTATTAGGGTCTGTATAGAATTCAACCCCTAAGCAACGCTTGGTAGAAAAAGACTTCACCAAATAAAACTTATTAAAATATTGAGCATTTTTATGACAACCACTATCCACAAAAGTACCAACGCAGCGGCGACTATGAATAATGAAACCACACCACTATTTGCGACAGATTATAAGGTGTATATTAACCATACTGATGCGGGCGGTATAGTCTATCACGCCAATCATTTGGTCTTTTTTGAAAACTGCCGACGTGATTGGTTTACCAAGCTGGGTTTGAATGGTTATTTCTTACAGACTGATGCTGGTGACGTGCAGCACTTCGTCGTAAGCCAAGCAGACTTACAATACAAAAAAGCCATTCTCTTAGATGAAGTTATCAATGTGCGCATCGATAAAGTCGAGCTAAAACCTGCCAGTATTATATTCTATCAAAGCATCCATCGTCATACAGCAGATAACAATGCCAAAACTAGCAACAGCTTATTAAGTAGCACCAAAATTGTCATTGCCTGCGTACAAAACCAAATTAGACCAGAATCGATATCTAAAGATAAAATCGGTAGCAACGATACTGGCGCTACTGCCACCCCCATGCGCCCCATCCGTGTACCACAGACCCTACGCACCACTATCGAGCAAGCGATAGCACAACATATTGCTGAGTAATTTTTCAAATCACGGCCTAAAGATGAACAACCGTTTATTGTTACAATGACGGTTTTAGTGTCCACTCCTTAACCTCTAAATACATTCATTTATAGCTATATTGTATGTACTGAGCAGTACGCGCATGTTAATAGTGTATTTACATAGATTCATGCTAATGTATTGCTTAAATGTATCATTTTATACTTAATACATTATTTTTAGTGATAGGTAATCAGTAAGAGATCTTATTTAAGCGTATTTTCTAAAATTCACTCATTAGACTTTCACACTTTTATCATTCATCGCAACTGAACGAAGTAACAAAACTTAGCGGTCCGTCAATAGATAAGGATATTATCGCTCTCAGCGGCAAACGATTTACGTCAGCGCTGATAAGTTTTATTGACACGGATATGGCTGCTTTATTACACAATCCCACCCTATTTAGAACTTCAAGGACGCTGACATGACGCCGAACAAACCTTGGCTTGCCCAATATCCCAATGGTGTACCTAAAACGATCAACCCAGATAAATATGGCAGCATCATGGAGCTGTACGAGGAGTGCTTTGATCGCTTTCGTCTGCATCCGATGAGTATTTGTATGGGCGTTACCCATACCTACGATGATATTGATAAAGCCTCACTTGCCGTTGCAGCATGGCTACAAGCGCAAGGGTTGCCTCAAGGCAGTGTGGTGGCACTCATGATGCCAAACGTACCGCAATATTTGCCGACAATGATTGGTATTTTGCGTGCTGGTTACGTTTGTACCCCTGTTAACCCGCTATATACCGGTCGCGAGCTCCGTCATCAACTAAATGATTCAGGGGCTCAAGCTATATTTGTGGTCGACAACTTCGCTCAAGCACTCGAGCAAGTCATTGAAGAGACCAATATCAAACGTATTGTCTTATCAAAAATGGGCGACATGATGGGTCTGAAAGGTATTCTAGTGAATACCATCATCCGTCAAGTTAAGCGTTTAGTACCTAAATACAACCTTAATGACCCTAAATATGACGTCACCAAATTACCTGACGTGCTCAAAAAAGGTAGAAACCTGCCTTTCCAAAAGCCAAAAATGACTTTGGATCAAAAAGCCTTTTTACAGTACACCGGTGGTACGACGGGGCTATCAAAAGGTGCAATTTTATCTCAGCGTAATATCGTCGCAGCTGCTATGCAATCAGAAGCATGGACACGGCCTATTACCTCAGAGATCAACGAGGTTTATATCAATATGGTCATGGCGTTACCGCTGTATCATATTTTTGCCTTTATGCTTAGCTCACTCGGTATGCGCTCGGGTTATACTTTTATTCTGGTACCTAATCCACGTGACATACCAGGGTTTGTCAAAACATTATCAAAACAGCCGTTTCATATTTTCCCTGCGGTTAATACCTTGTTTAAAGGGTTGCTGGATAATCCAAACTTTAAAGACTTGGATTTTAGCTCATTGCGTATCTCACAAGCTGGTGGTATGGCTGCGACAGAGCAAACTGCCAAACGCTGGCTTGAGACGACAGGCTGTGCCATGATTGAGGGCTGGGGTATGACTGAGGGTGTTGCCGTGGGTACAGCCAACGTCGTCACTGATCGTAATTTCAACGGCACTATTGGTGTTCCCGTCCCTAGCGTAGATATTGTTATTATTGATGACGAGGGCAATCGCGTTGGGGTCAATCAGGCAGGCGAGATGTGCGTAAAAGGCCCTAACATCACCTCAGGCTACCTCAATAGAGACAGTAGCGACGACTTTACCAGCGATGGATATTTCCGTACTGGCGATATCGTCAGCATGGATGAAAAAGGCTACTTTAGACTATTGGACCGCAAAAAAGATATGATTCTGGTCTCAGGATTTAACGTCTTCCCAAATGAAGTTGAATCGGTCATGCTCGATTATGAGGGCATTATTGATTGTGCGGTGATTGGCATTCCTGATGAGCGTCAAGGCGAAACAGTCAAAATATATGTTATCCCTGCAGACAATAACGTGACCAAAAGCGCTATCAAAGAGTTTGCATTAGACAATATGACGGGCTATAAATGCCCACGTCATATCGAGTTTGTCAGCGAGCTACCAAAAAGTAATGTGGGTAAAGTACTGCGTCAAAAACTCCGCGAAAAACACATGGCAGATAACCCTCAATTCTAAATGATATAAAACCTATATCGTAACAAGCGCCTTACATAATATGTGAGGCGTTTTTTCCTTAACCCCTTGATGCCTAACTGAGAAAAACGTTCATTTCAGCTTACCAAACATCCTGTCTTCTCTATTTTGCAACATATATTCTTTGGTTTATCAAACTTAATAATAAACTATCAAGTTCTTGTATGAAAATAACGGAATCAATGGTAATTATGTTAATGTGTTGCCAAAATATGTCACTTAGTTAAATATCATTATATAGAGGTTACCGTATTTCAGCAGTCTGTGAATAAATGGGATAGCACGCGACAATCCATTGCCCTCAAAGCGATGACTGGTATTGTTGACATGGATGTGACTACTTTCTTATAAAACCTTAACTTATCTCAACATTTAAGGACACTAAATATGACAGTAGATAAACCTTGGCTCGATCAGTACCCTCAAAACGTACCAAAAACTATCAACCCTGATCAGTATGAAAACCTCATAGAGCTATATGAAGAATGCTTTAACCGTTTTCGTATGCACCCAATGACTATCTGTATGGGCGTCACTCATACGTATGGTGATGTCGATAAAGCCTCTCTTGCCATAGCGGCATGGTTACAAGCGCAAGATATCCCCAAAGGTAGCGTGGTGGCAGTTATGATGCCAAACGTACCACAATACTTGCCGACGATGATTGGTATTTTGCGTGCTGGCTACGTCTGTACCCCTGTCAACCCGCTATATACGGGTCGCGAATTGCGTCATCAACTAAATGATTCGGGCGCTCAGGTTATTTTTGTGGTCGACAACTTCGCTCAAGCACTCGAGCAAGTGATCGAAGAGACCAATATCAAGCGTATTGTCCTATCAAAAATGGGCGACATGATGGGACTAAAAGGTATTTTGGTTAATACCGTTATCCGTCAGGTTAAGCGTTTAGTGCCTAAGTATAATCTTAATGACCCTAAATATAATGTTACTAAATTTCCTGATGTATTAAAAAAAGGCAAAAACCTACCTTTTAAAGCACCAACAACCGCCCTACAACAAAAAGCTATTTTGCAATACACTGGTGGTACGACAGGGCTATCTAAAGGGGCTATATTGACTCAGCGTAATGTCGTCGCTGCCGCCATGCAGTCAGAAGCCTGGTATCGCCCTGTCACTTCAGACATCAATGAAGTGTACATCAATATGGTCATGGCGTTACCGCTGTATCATATTTTTGCCTTTATGCTCAGCCTTTTGGGCATGCGTTCAGGGTATACCTTTATACTGGTACCCAACCCACGCGATATGCCTGGTTTTGTCAAAACGTTATCCAAACAGCCGTTCCATATCTTCCCTGCGGTTAATACGCTATTTAAAGGACTACTGGATCAACCAACCTTTAAAGATTTAGATTTTAGCTCGCTACGTATTTCACAAGCTGGTGGTATGGCTGCCACTGAACAGACGGCAGCTCGCTGGTTAGAAGTCACTGGCTGCCCGATGGTTGAAGGTTGGGGTATGACCGAAGGTGTGGCGGCTGGTACGGCCAATGTCATCACTGACAGAAAGTTTAACGGCACCATAGGCATACCAGTACCTAGTGTCGATATCATCGTCGTAGATGATGAAGGTAACCGTGTAGGCTTACATCAAGCTGGCGAGATGTGTATCAAAGGGCCAAATATCACCTCGGGCTACCTTAATAAAGACAACACTAATGATTTTACCAGCGATGGTTATTTCCGTACAGGCGATATTATCAGTATGGATGAAAGGGGTTACATCACCCTACTTGATCGCAAAAAAGACATGGTTTTAGTCTCAGGATTTAACGTCTTCCCGAATGAGATCGAATCTGTCATGCTGGATTATAAAGGTATTGTTGATTGTGCGGTAATTGGCATTCCTGATGAGCGTCAAGGCGAAGCGGTCAAAATATATGTGGTGCCTGCAGACAATAACGTGACCAAAAGTGCTATCAAAGAGTTTGCATTAGACAATATGACGGGCTATAAATGCCCGCGTCATATCGAGTTTGTCAGCGAGCTACCAAAAAGTAACGTGGGTAAAGTGCTGCGTCAAAAACTACGTGAAAAACACATGTTAGACAACCCTCAAGCTTTATAGCCTCCAAAACGATAAAAGCCCTCCACATGTGATGTGGAGGGCTTTTTTGATCTTATTTTCCGCTTACTCTAATGCCAATATAGTCGTTCTAACTTAAAAATAATACAGTGTTGCTAACTGACTTTATTCACTATTTGTAATGGTAAATGCTTCATTGCTTGACCGACGATCGACCACGGTAAACTTGGCACACAAGCTTCCTCTACTCCAGCTTCAATCGCTGCAACGATGGCTTTAGTGCCCGTATCTGCATCCACTTCAAATGGTAATGGTTTGGCATTGGTATTGATTTCGGTACGGATATAACCTGGATAAATAGTAGAAATCTGAATCGGCAGTTTGGTTAACAACATATCAGCACGAATGCCTTCCGCTAGATGAGCCAAGCCCGCTTTACTCGCCCCATAGGCTGTCAGATGCTTAGGCAGTCCGCGCATCGCTGACATGCTCGATATCACCACCAGATGTCCACTATTTTGAGCGCGGAAAATATTCATCGCCGCTTCGCACTGTGCCAATGCTGATACAAAGTTGATCTCAACCGTACGGCGGTTAGTATCAAAGCGGCCTTTGCCAATACGGCGGCTATCACCAATACCCGCATTAACCACCACACGGTCTATATGGCCAAAATCAGCCACAAACGCGTCAAACACTTCAAAGATCGCCTCATAATCGCTGACATCTAGCACGCGATACTCAATACGAATATCAGGATATTGTGCCGACAATTCTGTTTTTAGCCTTTCTAGTCGCTCAGTACGCCGCGCACAAATGGCCAAGTTATAGCCAAGCTTAGCAAATAACCTTGCCATGCCCTCGCCCAATCCTGAGCTAGCACCAGTGATTAAAACCGTTTTGCCATGGCCAATCTGCTGCTTATTCAAGCCTTTTAGATAACGCGCTGGCTGTATGGCACCAAATAATTGATCTTTACTTTTAATAGCCGTTTTTGCCACTAGGCTCATTAACTTATGTTGCATGAACAGTCCCTTATTTCTCCATATCGATATCAAGATAGCGCGAAGCCTCTCGTTTGTCTATCTGGCTTTGGTATTATTTGAGCTGATAATGCATTTATTATAAATCCTGATGATAGCGACTCTGATTATAAACGTCATGGCTAGATATTTATATCAGAACTGTATAAGTAGCAGCGTTATTTGAGTTTGACTATAGTCAGTCTTTCATAAAATAAGTACAAATATTATAACGCGCTACTGGGATAAATTTCCCTTGCTTGCTGTGCCGGCGCAGACAGAGGCAGCGCAAAACTTATCCCAGTAGCACTGTATTTGTTTTATAGTGGATCGACTATACATAAGAGCTTATTAAAAGACGTGGCAAAAAACTGCCTGTTATTTTAACGCCACGTCACAAAGCGTTTGCCTTCAGCGAATAAATGACTATATTCATTTAAAGACAATAAGCGTGTACTTTGCTCCTTGAAGGTAATAGACGTTACGCCAGTATTGACCAAGCTTTTATTGAGTTGATAAGCGGTTTGGCTGCCCTGCTGTAACAATTGTGCGGTGATAGCCGCGATGATGCCGCCAGAAGTAAAGACTAACACGGTACTATCTCGCTCTAAACCCATCTTTGCCACTTGCAAGCGTACTTGTTCAAGCGCCAGCGTTGCCCGCTCATTAAACTGTGTCCAGCTTTCGATATAATCATGATCATTATCACCGCCATGCCAGCGCTGCATGGCCTTATCAAACAGCTCAGCCAAACGCGTCACTGGTATATTCGCTTTAGCAAGCTCAGCTGTGATGGCTCCTTTACTAGCAAAGGCAGGATTGGACTTGATAAACACGTCTTTATGATTAAACTCATCAAATTGTGGCAGCACATAGCTGTCTGGTATATTTAGGTCGATTGCAGATGTGCTAGGTATATTGCTATTATCGTCAAAAGATGACTGATAACGCTCCCAAAAATGACGGGCCGAATCCTGCTGCCTGACCAAGCTGCCAGTAAAAATAGCATCGATTTGGCGCTGAGTAGTCGCGTAGTGCTGACCCAGCATTTGTGCCTGTTGCTCACCAAGCTTTGAAAGCTGATCGTAATTTTCTTGACCAAATGAGGCTTGACCATGACGTGCTAAAAGTATGGTTGTCATAAAATACTGCCTTATCACTGATATTTCTTGAATTTTACTTAAACTATTTATTCTTCAGGCTTTTGAGTGGTTTGCGCAAAATAGCTTTTTGGCAAAATACCTTTAATAACAGTTTGTACGGGGTTTGGTAGCTGTTCAACGGTGGCAGCATCGACGCCCATATCTTGCAGATGCGGCTGCACATGACTGGTAAATAGCGCCTCTCCTTCATACTGAGCAATCAGTTTAAGACATTTGGCATGTAGTACATGGACGATAATCCAAAAGTTCTTAAACGCTGGATTGGTGGTTTGTTTATGATAGTAGCGATAATAAATTTGTTGAACGATACCCGCCAGACGGAATAGACCAAAGACCTCATAAAAAGTCCAATTTTCTATCTCTAACCCCGTCTGCTCAAGATAATAAGCAACAACTTCATCGCGGGTCATCATACCCTTTAGGTGAGTTGGCTGACGGCGTGACTGCTGCATGATGATATTGTCATCTTCTTCAATCCAGTACGCTAATGCGCTACCCAAATCCATCAAAGGATCGCCAAGGGTCGCCATCTCCCAATCAAGGACGCCAATGACTTTGGTCGGATCGTCAGCTGCCAAAATCACATTGTCAAAGCGCCAATCGTTGTGTATGACACAGGTTTTACTATCAGCAGGTGTATGCTTACCAAGCCACTGCCGTACCAATGCAAAGCTTGGCACGTTAGGGGTTTTGGCTTTAACATAGCGCTTATCCCAGCCACTAACTTGGCGCTCACAGTAACCATCGCCGCGACCCAGACTCACCAAATCAGGGTGTTGTTTGTAATCCACTTGGTGTAGCTCCACCAAAGCATCGATGACATTGGTACATAACTTACGTGTTTGCTCGGTATCTAAATCAACCCCTTTTGGTAAATTGGCACGAGGAATAATACCTTCCATACGCTCCATCACGTAAAAATCTGCACCGATAACGGCTTCGTCAGTACACAGCGCCACCATTTTTGGCACATAAGGATAAACATTTTCTAGCGATTTTTGTACCGTATATTCGCGCACCATATCATGCGCCGACTTGGCTTTAGTGCCTTTTGGTGGACGACGTAAAATCAGGTCTTGGCTGTTATCCAAGCTTTTATTTTCATATTGTAAGCGGTACGTCCAGTTAGAGGCACCACCTGAGAATTGCGTTACGGTAGGCGCGCCTTCTATCTCAACACCTTGAGCTCGTAGCCATTCACTGACGGCTTTAGCATCAAGCTCCTCGCCTTCGCGAACAGCGCCCCCTTTATCCAGTACTTTATCTGATATTTTATTATTATTTTTAACATTATTAGCAGTTGCCATGAGACATTCCTTATCTTGTGGTTATTGTTTAAGGGTTAAAAATCCACTATCAAATATTCGATAGTGAATTTTCATTAATCTTTTTTAAACTTGTTCTCTATTTAATACCATTCACAAAAATTAGAGTAGCAAGGAAAACGAGTGAAAGTACTACGCTTTGTAGACTAAACGAGTTTGACACAGCTAATCTTACTTCTTGGGTTTGGTATAAACTATAAGCTCAATAACATTCTATAATTATGATTTAGTAGGTTTCGACGGACGTTTAAAACCCTGACGCTTTAATTCTAATTTGGCAATCATGGTTTTATGCACTTCATCGGGACCATCTGCTAAGCGTAGCGCCCGTGCTTGGGCAAAGAAGCTTGGCAATAATGTATCTTGGCAGACACCCATGCCGCCATGGATCTGAATCGCCATATCGACCACTTCTTGCAATACCGTTGGGGCAACGACTTTAATAGCAGAGATTTCCGTTAAGGCCGCTTTGGTGCCTTGCGCATCCATTTTTTGTGCGGCATATAAAGTTAATAGGCGTGCTTGATCAATTTTGATACGAGCGTCAGCGATACGTTCAAAATTACCGCCTAATTGAAGCAATGGCTTACCAAAAGCGGTGCGCTCCATGCCGCGCTTAACCGCCAATTCTAATGACTTTTCAGCAGCCCCAATACAACGCATGCAATGATGAATACGACCTGGCCCTAAGCGACCTTGGGCAATTTCAAAGCCCATACCCGGCCCACCGATAAAGTGACTAACTGGCACACGTACCTCATTAAAACTGACTTCGCCGTGACCATGCGGCGCATCGTAATCACCGAATACTTTGAGCATACGCTCGATATTGACGCCCGCTGTTTTTGCTGGCACTAAGACCATAGAGTGCTGATGGTGACGGTCTTTATTTTCATCGGGGGTATATGCCATGACAATCAACACGTCAACCGCTGGATCACCAAGACCCGATGACCACCATTTACTACCATTGATGATAATCTCATCACCTTCCACGACAGCCGTCGCTTGCATATTGGTCGCATCACTAGAAGCCACATCAGGCTCAGTCATACAAAACACCGAGCGCGTTTTACCTTCTAATATCGGCGTGAGCCACTTGTCTTGCTGCTCCTGTGTGCCATAACGCCATAGCAATTCCATATTGCCACTATCAGGCGCATTACAATTGAATACGTAAGGCGCAAGCAAGCTGCGGCCCGTCAGCTCAGCAATCGGTGCATAATCGGTAACTGATAGCCCAGCGCCTAGCGTGTCATCTGGCAAAAATAAATTCCATAAACCAGCTTCACGTGCTTGTTTGCGCAAGCTCTCATATTTTTCAGGCCACTGCCATGTTGTCCAGTCACCATCAGGATTTTGCGCTTCACGGTCTTGCCAGAACTGCGCTTCTATTGGTTCAATATGGGTTTCAATAAATGCTTTAACTTTGGCGTGCATGGCTTGACCATGTTCTGTGGCCGTAAACATTAATGTATCGGTAGACATAGCTGACATCCTTTTTCTTGCTGGTTGTTGATTATCTTCATCAAATTTTTTACTAAAACTTGATGAGACTCTTATAGTGTACGTACGTATACTCTTTTTGGTATGCCCCATTTATAACACAGCAAATATGAATAAACAGCAAAAAGGCGCGACCCGCTAGGACACGCCTTTTACAAAATACAAACAATGCATCATACAAACCAAAGATGCTCAACGATTAATAAATAAGCAATATATAGCCGATTCAATTTAAAAATTATAGCAGCGGCACGTTAATATAAATAACTCGCTTTTATCTTTAACGGACTATAGTTCGGTAAAATAAAAGCGAAACGATTATAGAACGATATATATATCATTATTTTAGAATGTTTAAGCGGCTATTCAGATCAACACGCATCAAAGCATCTGGTAGCTTATCAATCGCCATATTTACGGTGGCTTCTGCCGCTTGTGACAATCCCAATTTTTCGGCTAGCGTTGGTTTTTGGCGTGAATGTAGTGCATAGACTTCGTTGTTTTCCATTCGTTCTAAAATATAGCTGTCCGAAGTTTGCAGACTATCAATTAAATTGAGTTTTAGCGCGTCTTCACCATACCAATGCTCTCCAGTAGCCACTTTATCGACATCTAATGCTGGACGGTAAGTATTGACAAAATGCTTAAACAACTCGTGCGTTTGCTCTAGCTCTTCTTGATATTTGGCACGATCCTCAGCAGCATTTTCGCCAAATACAGTCACGGTACGTTTATAGTCACCAGCGGTAAACATTTCATAATCGACATCATGATTTTTGAGCCATTTATGGAAATTTGGTAATTGTGATACCACTCCGATAGAACCAATCACGGCAAATGGAGCAGCGATAACGTTGTCTGCAACACAAGCCATCATATAGCCCCCACTAGCCGCAATTTTATCCACGCAGACGGTTAATGTTAGACCTGCATCTTTTAGACGTGCCAATTGTGCCGCTGCCAGTCCATAACCATGAACCAAGCCACCGCCTGACTCAAGGCGCACGACGACTTCATCGCCTTTATTGGCAGTGCTAATGAGCGTACTTATTTCTTCACGCATATGCTTAACCGCCGAGGCTTTGATATCGCCATCGAAATCAAGGACGAAAACTTGTGGTTTAGAATTGTGCTTTTTTTTCTTATTCTTGGTTTTTGCTTTTAGCGCTTGCTTGGCTTTTTTAGCCATCACTTTTTTGAATTGCTTAAGCGCCGCTTTACCTTGAGTTGCCTCCATCAGGTCTTCACGACGTTGTTCTTGATTTTTATTTAGATGAATAACGCGTAGCTCAACAGGGTTTTTAGTAGGATGAAACAGCATCAGTAGTATTCCTTGAATGGTGTAAATAATTTTAATAGCATTTTATTAGTTATCTTGATATGTGCCCAGCGACCTCTATTTTCAAGCAAAATGCAGATATTTACGCCAAGGCAATTGTTACTGAATAAACTCGTCGGTATCGAGGTACTTTTATACTTTGATTGGGCTGCACTGACTCCTAAGGTTTGATTGGACTCCGCTGGTTGTATAACAAAGGCAGATTAGGCATAATATGCGTTTACATCAAATTTTCTGCAGCCAACGTGATGACCATTTGTCTTAATCGCGTTGTTTGTGCTTTTTTTGCAAATAGCTTGAAACGCGCAACAATGGCTGCATATTGTACTTCGAATTGGGCTGACAACTGGATAACCTTATTATGACGCAAAGCACTATGACGCATAGCGAATACCGAGACGAATATTGCGGAGCCGTAACCGAAAGCTTAATTGATCAGACTATTAGTGTCGTGGGCTGGGTACATCGTCGTCGCGATCACGGTGGCGTGATTTTTTTAGACATGCGTGACCGCGCTGGTATCTTACAGGTCGTTGTTGACCCTGATACCCCAGAAGCTTTTGCCACTGCTGATGCAGTACGCCCTGAATACGTACTAAAAATTACAGGCCGTGTACGTCGTCGTTATGAAGGCACCGAAAACAACAATATGACCAGCGGTCAAGTGGAACTATTGGGCAAAGAGATTGAAGTATTGGCAAAGTCTGAAACGCCACCATTCCCTTTGAATGATGAAAACACCACAGTATCAGAAGACTTGCGTCTAAAATATCGCTACCTTGATATGCGTCGTCCACAGATGCAAGAGCGTATGGTTTTCCGCGCTAAAGCCACTTCAGCGATTCGTCGTTACCTAGATGACCATGGCTTCTTAGATGTTGAAACCCCTATTTTGACCAAAGCCACGCCTGAAGGCGCACGTGACTATCTTGTGCCTTCGCGTACACGCCCGGGCAACTTCTTTGCTTTGCCGCAGTCGCCACAGTTATTTAAGCAATTATTAATGATTTCAGGTTTTGATCGCTATTATCAAATCGCTAAATGCTTCCGTGACGAAGATTTACGTGCTGACCGTCAGCCAGAATTCACCCAGGTGGACATTGAGACTTCTTTCTTAAATGAAGAAGAAATCATGAACATCAACGAAGGTCTTATCAAACATCTGTTTAAAACCATGATGAACGTTGAGTTTGCAGACTTTCCGCGTATGACTTATGCTGAAGCAATGCGTGACTATGCGTCAGATAAGCCTGATTTGCGTATTCCATTGAAATTGGTCGACGTTGCTGACTTGATGAAAGACGTTGACTTTAAAGTATTCGCGGGCCCTGCCAATGATCCTAAAGGTCGCGTCGCTGCCCTACGCGTCCCTGGTGGTAGCTCGCTTAGTCGCAAGCAAATAGATGCTTATACCAAATTTGTCGGTATCTATGGTGCGCGCGGCTTGGCTTATATTAAAGTCAATGATGCCAGCAATATTAACAACGGCGTGGACCAAGAATCTGGTCTACAATCACCGATCATCAAAAACATGACTGATGATGTATTGGTGAGTTTGATTGAACGTACGGGTGCAGAGAGCAGTGATATTATCTTCTTTGGTGCCGATAAAGCCAGTATCGTCAATGACGCAATGGGTGCACTACGTCAAAAGATTGGTCTCGACCTTGAAATGACTACGTGTGAGTGGGCGCCACTTTGGGTCACTGACTTCCCCATGTTTGAAGAAACGGACGACGGCAAATGGACATCCATGCATCATCCGTTTACTAAGCCTAAAGGCTCAGTTGAAGAATTAAAAAACAATCCAGAAGCCGCCCTGTCGATTGCTTATGACATGGTCTTAAACGGTACCGAAATTGGCGGTGGTAGCCTACGTATCAACACGTTTGAGATGCAGCAAGCAGTGTTAGAAGCGCTAGGTATTGGTGAAACTGAGGCCGAGGACAAATTTGGTTTCTTATTGGATGCACTCAAATTTGGTGCGCCGCCGCATGGTGGCCTAGCCTTTGGTTTAGATCGCTTGATTATGCTGATGGTCGGTGCAGGCTCTATCCGTGACGTCATTGCCTTCCCAAAAACTAAGACAGCTGAGTGTCCATTAACGCAAGCACCTGCTGAAGTTGATAGCAAGCAGCTACGTGAGCTTGGTATCCGTGTGCGTGAAAAAGTACAGGCTGACGCCAACAAGCCTGCTCAATAAATGGTTGAATAATGCGCAGATATTTTTTACAGTGCAGGTTACGTGATTCGTCACCATGTGAATGGTTATGAATCCGTATCATATCTTCAAAATCGTGCCATTGTCTGTCTTGCAGATGCTGGCACGTTTTGTTGCGTGGGTCATTTTAAAGATGCCTAACGCCAGTATCATGCGCACAGTGAATACTAATATCGCACTGATTGCTCATACCTTGCCTAATTTGCAAAAACAAATCCTTGTCAAAGACATTATTTACCATCAATGTTTAACCAGTATTGAGTCGATTAAGAGTTGGGCGATGCCACCAGAATGGAGTATCGCCCAGATTCGTGATGTGCATAATAAAGACATTTTATTAGAAGGACTTGCTAGTCCTAACGGCATGCTGGCAATCGTTCCACATCTGGGAACGTGGGAGATGATGAACGCCTGGCTCAATCAGTTTGGTTCACCAACCATCATGTATAAACCAGTCAAAGGTGATATTACCAACGACTTTGTGCTACAAGGGCGGGCGCGGCTCAATGCGACTTTAGTACCTACCGATGGTAGCGGGGTCAAAGCCGTTTTTAAGACGCTTAAACAAGGGGGGTTTAGTATTGTATTACCTGATCACGTCCCCGACCCATCAGGTGGTGTCGTCGTACCCTTCTTTGGTGTTGAGACGTTAACCAGCACCCTCGCCTCCAAACTGGCTAGCAAAACCAAATGTGCACTGGTAGGCTTATCTTGTATTCGCCGTGACGATGGTCGTGGCTTTGATATTTACTGTTATAAACTTGATAATCCAGCACTTTATGACCGCAACGCCGAAATCGCTACTCATGCGCTTAATAAAGCGATGCAGCGTATGATTAAAGACAATTGCAGTCATTATATGTGGGGCTATCGACGCTTTAAGCACATACCCACTGTAGGTAACCCTTATACGGCTGATAAAACCCTCTTAACTACTTTTATTCGCAGTAATCAGGATAGGCATTCTGCTCACAACCAAGATAGTGCTAACGATGTACCTCATAACAATGAATGCAATGAGCAATAACCGTACAATCAATTAAGCGTTTAGAGATATCGCAAACAACAGCTATGCTAGTATTGGCTAACTTTTTAATCTTATTCATCAGTCCTTCATTTACATCAATATGAGTGCATTATGGCAACTGACGTAACCAACCCTTTACCGACAGACCAAACGCCAGCAGGCATCCATATGTCTGAGCAGCGTTATATCATTTGTATGAAATGGGGCGATAAATATGGTCCTGAATACGTCAATCGCCTTTATAATATGGTCAGTCGCCATCTTACTTTAGACTTCCAAATGGTATGCTTAACTGATGATAGCGCAGGTATCAACCCTAATGTCGCTTGCTATCCTATACCTGAAATGGATTTACCCGCTGGGCCTGAGCGTGGCTGGAAAAAGCTCACGACTTTTAAGCCTGAGCTATACGACCTCAAAGGTGTGGCCTTATTTTTAGACATCGACATTGTTATCGTTGATAATATTGATGGCTTTTTTACTTATGAAGCTGAGCACCAAGACAGTGTCGTTATCATTCGTGATTGGAAAAAACCGTGGCGAATGATTGGTAATAGCTCGGTATATCGCTTCAATATTGGTTTGGATACGTACCCTGATTTGCTGGCAAACTTTGAGCGTAACTTTGATACCATTCGCACCCAAGTACGCCACGAGCAGGCCTATCTGTCGAACTACTTGCGTGAACATCATCACCTAGAGTATTGGGATAAAGACTGGTGTGTCAGCTTCAAGTACCAATGCATCGCCCCTATTCCATTTAATTTTATACGCGCACCTACACTTCCATCTGGTGCAAAAATCGTCATCTTTCATGGTGAGATTAACCCGCCCGATGCTATCAATGGTGGTGGTGGTAAATGGTATCGTCATGTGAAACCAAGCCCTTGGTTGAAGGAGTATTGGCGATAAGCACACTGGATTTTTCAGTCGTTTTTTAATACT
>NZ_JBQSXN010000021.1:0-42810 GCF_052378235.1 Psychrobacter sp. AOP3-A1-26 | reverse complement strand
AACAATTAAGAGCATAACAACAATCAATACCACGACTATCCCTGTCGGTGATAACCACATTACCTTTTTAAATATTATAGGAAACTTTATGCAAGAGTTAACCCCACCTGAAAATAGTTCTACGCCAAGCATCACCTTGTCCGCCCCTGAGCCTGTAAAAGAAGTACAAAAAAGCGAAGCCGATCAGATGGTCAAGCTGGATGAGAGTCAAATCCCAGAACTCGATGCCAAAGTTGATGCCTTTGTCGATCACGTCATCAATAATTCGGTGCACAGTTCTGAATTTCAGCAAAACGTACAATCTATACATAACTTGGGTACCAAAGAGATTCGCGAATCTGCACAAGTCTCTAACCGTATGTTAGATTTGCCAGCAAAAAGTCTCAATGACAGCCTGTTTGATAACTCCCCTATCGCCAAGTCTTTAACCGAGCTACGCGGTATCGTTGAAGACTTAGACCCGAGTAAAAAAGAGCTGACCAGCTCGCGTAAGCTCTTCGGCCTCATTCCTTTTGGTAATAAAGTACAAGATTACTTTCGCCAATACGAGTCGGCACAATCTCATATCAATGCGGTTGTGACCAGTCTATATAATGGTAAAGATGAGCTGCTTAAAGACAATGCCATGATTGAGCAAGAAAAAGTCAATATGTGGGAGTTGATGCAATCTATTCGTCAGTACGTTTATGTCGGCAAAAAAATCGACGAGCAGCTAGAACAAAAGGTTTATGCTATTGAAGCGACTGACCCTGAAAAAGCGCGTATTATTAAAGAAGAGATGTTGTTTTATGTGCGCCAAAAAAATACTGACTTTTTGACCCAATTAGCAGTAAACGTCCAAGGTTATTTAGCACTGGATACCATTCGCCGTAATAATCTAGAGCTGATTAAAGGGGTGGATCGCGCGACGACAACCACTGTTTCTGCGCTGCGTACCGCCGTTGTGGTAGCTCAAGCCATGACCAATCAAAAACTGGTACTTGATCAAATCACTGCTTTGAACAAAACCACTAGCAGCCTGATTGAATCGACCTCAGCGATGCTGAAACGCCAATCGGGCGAGATTCATGAGCAAGCCACCAGCAGCAGCATTGAGCTTGATAAATTACAAAATGCCTTCAATAACGTCTATGATACGATGGATATGATTAGCAACTACAAAATTGAAGCCCTAGAAAACATGAAACAAACGGTCAACACCTTGACCTCCGAGGTTGATAAAGCCCAAAAATACCTAGATAAATCGAATCAAACCACAGTGCTTGAAGTGTCAAAAGAAATAGACACTAAAAAGATAAACAATAAATCAAGTACGGTCGATGTCGATATTTGATTTATCTCGACAGCGGTTACTTATCAAAGGTGACCGCTCCTCCTCGCTACCAGACACACATAAGACAATTGACGCAAGATATTACAACGTCGTTCGTGTTAAGATAGCTACTATTAATAATTTTAAAAATAGATACGGTAATTTATGAGTTGGAATGATCCAAACGCCTCAAGCGAGGCAAAAAGATATGACAATCCCATCCCTAGTCGTGAGCTGATACTCAGCACGATTACTGAACATGGCGAAGTCACGCATCAACAATTGGCAAAAGCCTTTAATATTGATGACCCAGACCAGTTTGACGCGTTAGGAAATCGCCTAAAAGCGATGGCACGTGATGGACAAGTAAACCGCGACGGTCGTCCTTATCGCTATCGCACCGTGACCCAGCAAGATATCGTCACCGGTACGGTTTCTGCCCACCCAAAAGGTTTTGGCTTTGTACTATTAAGTGATATGCCAGATTTGTTTTTACATGAAAAGCAAATGCGCTGGGTGTTTAATGGCGATACCGTAGATGCAGTCGGTACTTCCACAGACAATCGTGGTCGTACGGAAGGACGTATCGTTGATGTCGTCGAACGTCGCCAAAACAACTTTATTGGTACATTAGCACGTGATGAAGATGGCTATTGTGTCGAGCTTGGTAGCCCAAACAATCATCAACCGATTACCGTCACTGACGATAATGTGCAAGCACTTAATGTCAAACAAGGTGCGCCTGTCAAGGTTGATATCATTGATTGGCCAAACCAGCATGAATTTGCCACTGGCAAAATCACTGAAGTATTGTCTGATGACAACGACCGCGAATTGATTATTGAGACAACCCTTCTCAACTATGATATTCCGTCAGAATTTAATGAAGCGGCGTTAGAGCAAGCCAATGCGTATCAAGAGCCTACTGCCAAAGACTTAAAAGGTCGTACCGACTTACGTGATCTAGCACTTATCACCATTGATGGTGAAGATGCACGTGATTTTGATGACGCTGTATTTGCTGAAAAACGCTCTGGTGGTAACTATCGTGTATTAGTTGCGATTGCTGATGTGAGTTATTATGTCACGCCAAACTCGCCACTTGATCAAGACGCTTATGAGCGCGGTACATCAGTCTATTTCCCCCACCGTGTGATTCCAATGCTACCAGAAGTATTGTCTAACGGTCTTTGTTCATTGAATCCTGAGCGTGATCGCCTTTGTATGGTTGCCGATATTAAAATATCTCGTGCTGGCAAAATTACCAGTTATGAGTTTTATCCAGGTGTGATGCATTCACAAGCGCGTCTGACTTATAACCAAGTAAATGCTTATTTTGATAACCCAAAAGACGACAATGTACCTAAGTCGTTAACGGGTAATAAAGCGGTCAAAAAATCTGTTGATACCTTAAGCCAATTGTATGAGCTACTGCTCAAAAAGCGTGAAGAACGCCATGCAATGGAATTTGAGACTGTTGAGACTTATATTAAGTTTAACGAAAAAGGTGGTATTGAAGCCATCTTACCGCGTACTCGTGGCGATGCTCAAAAACTTATTGAAGAGTGTATGCTGCTCGCCAATACGTGTGCCGCAAACTTTGCGCTAAAAAATGAGCTGCCAGTCTTGTATCGTAACCACGATAAGCCTGATGGCGAAAAGTCGATGCGTATCCATGAATATGCAAAAAACTTCGGTCTAAGCTTCCCAGAAGAAGGCCCAACCCAAGCCGATTATCAGCGTATTATCGAAGCGACCAAAGACCGACCAGATGCGATTAGTATTCATAGCATGCTGCTGCGTTCAATGATGCAAGCGAACTATTCGCCTGACAATATCGGTCACTTTGGTTTGGCTTATGACGAATATAGCCACTTTACCTCGCCGATCCGTCGTTATCCTGACTTAATGTTGCATCGTGCGATCAAAGCGCAAGTAACTAATAGTAAGCAGCCAGTGATGGACTTCTCTCTTGAAGGTGCTGGTACGCAAACGTCTGATACAGAGCGCCGCGCAGAAAAGGCCTCACGCTATGTAGAATCTTGGCTCAAATGTCATTATATGAAAGATCATGTCGGCGAAGAGTTCGAAGGCGTGGTGACTACAGTGACTAGCTTCGGTTTGTTTGTTACGCTGACTGACCTTTACATTGATGGTTTGGTGCATATCTCCAATGTTGGTGATGACTTCTTTGTCTATGATGAGCAGCAACAGCAGCTGATCGGTAAAGACAAAGGCACGTTATTCGGACTTGGCGACTCAGTCAAAGTAAAAGTGGCTGGCGTGAACATGGACCTATTACAAATTGACTTTGATTTAAAAGCTAAGCTGCAATCTAGCGAAATGAATCAAACCAAAAAAGGTTCCTCTAAGAAAAGCACCGATAAAAAAGACACTGATAAGAAAAGCCCCGCTAAAAAAACAGCTAGCCGCAGTAAAGGCGCTAGTAAGAAAAGCTAGGTTTAACAACAACGTCAAATAATAAAAAAGGCTAACGTTATCGTTAGCCTTTTTTATGCTTAATTTTTATGACAGCTGGTTTTTAAAGCTACTCTGCACTGCCCATCTGGTCTAAGCGTTGTTGATCCGCTTGTTGTGCTTGCTCTATTTGAGTCGTTGCGCTATCAAGGATGGCTTTGGGCTGTTTGCCAAGAGGTTGGCTGGCGATATCGGTCGAGCTATTTGCTACCTTGTCCGTCTCAGTTATAGCCTTGCTAGGAGACTGCTCAGACGTCGCATTGCTCACGATTACTTCTCTATTTTTCTCACGTTGATTGCCATTAATGAGGTTAAAGCCAAGTAGTGCCACCATGCCGACCAGCGCGAATATAATCAGATGTTTCATTTGCATAAAATGTCTCGTATATTTGGATAATTATTTACATATACGTTTTACTGCATTTTTTATGCCCATTTTTAATATTTATCAGTCATTCTTATTCTTGCGGGCTATTACTATTCAATAGATCTGTCTCACCTGTATTATCAGCAATTTCTTGTTCGACTTTTTCCATCAGTTTTTCGTCAGGGCGTGCATCAAGCACTTCATTGGCGTTAGGGCTTTGTAGGATTTGCTTAGCACGGGCTTTGGCTTGTTTTTTATCTTTGTCATCCACAGTGCTTTCATCGATAATAGTATCGTCTACTTGCTCAGGTGTGGTCGGCGTAACCGTCATCTCTGAGCCAGATTTTTTACTGTCACTTGTATTTTGAATGTGCTCAAGTGCCTTTTCAACTTTATGATTAAAGCGTAAGCGGTAGATAGGTTCAGGTAAACTAAAGCCTTCGTTTTCTAAGGCATGTTTGGTCTCTCGAATGGCAATACTACGCGCTTTAAAAAAGTCAGTCTCTGTTTGGTTAACCCATACTTGAAACTCAAGAATAATGTTAGAGTCACCAACATTGGCGATGACCGCAATCGCTTTTGGCTCATCTAACACAAACGCTAAGCTATGTAGCGCATCCAGTCCCACTTTGATAGCCGCTAACGGATCGTCATTGGCATCAACGCCAAGCTCAAAGGTAAAGCGCCGTTCGGGGTTTTTGGTATAATTCAGAATGGTGGCTTTAAATACTTCAGCGTTAGGAATGCGCAGCTGATTACCGTCCAGCGTCATTAAAATGGTTGCTCGTGAGGTCAGACGTACCACGATACCTTCTTTATCGTTGATGACAATTTGGTCACGCGCCCGAAATGGCTGACGAATACTAAGCAGTAAGGAGGCAATATAGTTCTCAATACTGTCTTTTACCGCAAAACCTACCGCAATGCCGATAACACCTGCCCCGCCAAGTAGCGTTCCTAAAATAGTCTCCGCCCCTACCAAACTCAATGCTAATATCAAACCGACAATAATAAAAACAACTTTAATGGTTTGTGATAATAGCTCAGCGACGAATGGATTGGGTGTTAGGCGTTGCCACATCTTTTGTCGATGCGATAACCAACTGCCAAGCCATGCCACCAAACCAAATATTACAATACCAACGCCTAGTAACGGCAAGGCTTTAATGAAGGTTCTGAACTGGGCTTTTAATCCTTGATATACTGTTGTGACGTTGTCTTGTACGTCTAAAGTGCGATTAATCTTATCTTCTACAGTGACCACATCTGTTAAGCGGTTGGTGAGATTGATCGCTTGCTGCGCTTTTTTCTCGTTTGGCGTCTCCCCTGTTAAGGTGACAACACCTTGGGTGACGTCGATATTGACCGCTTGCAGACCTTCTATCTCAGAAAAAATACCACTGATACGTTGACCAATCTCGTTGTCTTTTTGCGGGGTGGGGGTCGTTTCAATCTGAGCATTATTGGTACTTTCGCCAATGATAACCGGTGGCGGTTTGACAGGCTCAGTAACGGAGGCGCTAGGCGCAACTGAATTATCAATTGTTGCCTTCGCGCTATCGTCTATAGCGGCTTCTGTACTAGGAGTTAATACCGTCTCCGGTAACCCTAACGCCTTTGCGGTATCTGCTATTATACTATCGGAGGTATTACCTTCAGTTTCAGCAGCAGCATAAGCCGGCAAAGTAAAAAAGAGGCTTAATAACAACACTATCTGACCCCACGCTGTTAAAGAACAGCGCTTCAGTGGTCGGTCAATGTAAGTGGCCATAAGCATCCTTTGCTATAGTCAATCCTATATAAATCGGATACGGTGTCAGACTCGCTCAGTCTACTATTCGTAGTACTGTCATTCGCCTTCTTAGTATCCAAATTGGTATCCAAAATATATTGAATCAACGATATGATTACTGATCTCTATATTTAAGTATAGACAATCCACTATAAAATAAATACAGTGCGACTGGGATGGATTTTACGTAGCCTCTGGGAACGCAGCACGCAAGGAAAATTTATACCAGTAGCACGCTGCAATCTCTGCACTCTTTTTATTTAGGACTAACTATATTTTATCCGTTATTAACTGTCCAAATAAACCTGTGCTTCACCCAAATCTAAGGTGCCTTCATAAATAGCACGGCCGGTGATGATGCCTTCGAGACAATCACCATAAGGTTTGAGCAATTCGATATCTTTCATATCCGTGACGCCGCCTGAAGCAATCACAGGTAAGCCGCCTTCGCGAGCCAAGTTAACCGTTTGTTCCACGTTAACGCCTTGCATCATGCCATCGCGGTTGATATCAGTATAAACGATTGACGATACGCCAACATCAGCAAAACGCTTGGCAAGCTCAGTTGCCTTAGTATCAGTGACATTTGCCCAGCCATGGGTCGCAACCAACCCGTCTTTGGCATCGATACCAACAATAATATGGCCAGCAAACTCGCGGCAAGCCTCGGCGACAAAGTCTGGATCCTCGACGGCTTTGGTACCGATGATGATATATGTCAAACCAGCGCTAATATATTGCTCAATGGTTTTCATATTGCGTACACCGCCACCGAGCTGGATTGGCAGATTCGGATAAGCTTTGGCAATGTCATTGACCACTTGCTTATGTACTGGGATACCGTCAAACGCGCCATTGAGATCGACCAAATGCAATCGACGCGCGCCTTCATTGACCCAACGCGCCGCCATGGCTACTGGATCATCAGAAAACACCGTATCGTCTTCCATACGACCTTGTTTTAAGCGCACACATTTACCATCTTTTAAATCAATAGCAGGGATAATGACAGGGACAGCACACATACAGCATTCCTTTTAAAGAGCGGGATTAATCATAAAAAATAATCGAAATTTTAACAGTCGCAGAACGAAAGCCATTTAAATAATGGCTTAATAAGGTAATTTAGAATAACAAATTAAAAAAGATAATGATGAAGAATTGAACAAATAACGAAAGTGAAAAACAATTATCCCATTATATTCATAATTATAAAAATCGAACAATCATAACCATAAGTTTTCACAGTTGGAGGCACTGTAAACATTAGGTAAATTCAATTACCAACTGGCAATTTTAGGTCAGTTTAGCGTATAATCCTAGGTAAATTTGTATTTGTGCGATAAAACCTAATTGTCTGCTACCTAAGATGATTACTAATAGCACAAGGTAAATGACAGCGCAGCATTGATTACCCTATTCAAGGTTGTGCCAATAAATTGCGGTTATTGAGCAATTAAGTTTACAGTGTAATCATAGGTCATTAAACAGCGCTTAGATAGCTTTCTCAAAGAGAGCTTTCTCAAAGTATTAAAAAATCACGTATTTCTCACTTATATTCATTCGAATGAATAGCGCTGCTTAAATCACACAGATATTATAAATTTTAAGATTTTAATAAATCGTATGGTAAAACTGTATTTTATCTAAAATCATCCTTGCTGAGGGTGGCATTAGATTGGAGTGTTTTAGTATACATCTTGGTAGCCAGTCGTCACTTTGGTCATTCGAATAAGACATTAACGTGTTGTTAAGGAGTCTAAGGTCAGCGTTAATACTCTTACTAGTAGTTATGATGTGTCATATCTAGAGAAATTTTTCAGCCCTATTATTGGAGTTGATAAATGACTTTATTGATGATGCCGTTATTCATGCTACCGATATACCAAACAGGACGTCTGGTATCGTTTTAGACTATGGACTAAGTTTTCGCTTATGATTACCATCAAAAAAGGTTTGGATTTACCCATCACCGGTGAACCCTCCCGCGAGATATCTGAGCACCAACCGACACATGTCGCCATTATTGGCTATGATTATGTGGGTATGAAGCCCACGATGAATGTCAAAGAAGGTGACATAGTAGCAAAAGGTCAGCCCGTTTTTGAAGACAAAAAACGAGTGGGCGTTATCTATACTGCCCCTGCTGCTGGTAAAGTCGTCGCGATTAAACGCGGTGAACGTCGTGTGTTTGAGAGCCTTGTTATTGCGGTCGACCCAAACGGTGAAGAAATAGACTTTGAGCGCTATGACTCCCAGCAACTTGCTGACTTAGACTCTGAAGTCGTTGAAACCCAACTGCTTGCTTCTGGTGAATGGACGGCGTTCCGTACGCGTCCTTATAGCCGCGCTCCAGAAATCGGTGCCCGCCCGCATGCTATCTTTGTCACCGCTATGGATACCAATCCATTAGCATTTGACCCGATGCTGCTGGTCAATGAACAGCTACAAGCGTTCAATGACGGACTTGCCGTACTATCTACCCTCAGCCCAAAGACCTTTGTCTGCCATCATGGTGATGCCCAGCTGACGCCAGTTGCCAAAACTGCGACTAATAATGTCACTGAGTATCATAGCTTTGCTGGTAAGCATCCCGCTGGTCTGGCTGGCACGCACATTCACTTTTTGCACCCAATCATGCGTGGTACAAGCGTCTGGACGATTGGCTACCAAGACGTGATTGCGATTGGCAAGCTATTTACTTCAGGTCGCTTATACACCCGCCGTATGCTCAGCCTTGCTGGTCCTGCGGTAACCAATCCACATTTGGTCGTCACTGAGCGCGGTGCGGATATCACGGCACTGACCAAAGGTCAGCTTGAGGCTGGTGAGAACCGTATTATTTCAGGTTCTGTGCTATCGGGTCGCAAGGTGTTTGGCAATACCGCATACCTTGGTCGCTTTCATAACCAAATCAGTGTCCTGTCTGAAGGTCGTGAGCGCCCAGCGTTCCACTTCTTTACACCGGGTGCAAACCGCTTCTCTAAACTGCCAATCTACATTTCACAGTTTTTTGGTGGCAAAAAATATAACTTCACTACTACGAGCAATGGCTCACCGCGAGCGATGGTGCCTATCGGAGTTTATGAAGAAGTCATGCCGCAAGACTATCTACCAACGCAGCTATTGCGTGCTCTGATTGTCGAAGACATCATTAGCGCGGTAGATTTGGGCGTACTCGAATTGGACGAAGAAGATTTAGCATTATGCACCTTCGTATCTCCTGGCAAATATGAATTCGGTGATATTTTGCGTGATAACTTAACGCGCATTGAGCTGGAGGGCTAACCACGATGAAATTTTTACACAATATGTTCGATCGTATGGAGCCGTCTTTCACCAAAGGTGGCAAACACGAAAAATACTATGCCCTCTTTGAGATGTTTGATACGTTTTTACGTCAACCAGGCTCAACGACATACGCCTCATCCCATGTACGCGACGGTATTGACCTGAAACGTATTATGATTACCGTATGGCTATGTACCTTCCCAGCGATGTTTTGGGGTATGTACAACATTGGTCATCAAGCATTGACTGCTGTTGCTCAACTTGGCTTGCAGCCTGAAGGCTGGCGCACTGTTATTACTAATATGGCAGGCTATAACCCTGAAAGTATTTGGGCGAGTTTTGTCTATGGGGCGATGCAATTCTTACCGATTTATATCGTCACCTTTGGGGTCGGTATTCTCTGTGAGATTATCTTTGCCGTGGTGCGTGGCCATGAGGTCAACGAAGGTTTCTTTGTCACCTCGGTGCTATTTGCGCTATGTCTACCACCAGATATTCCACTATGGCAAGTTGCCCTAGGTATTATCTTTGGTGTGGTTGTGGCAAAAGAAGTCTTTGGCGGTACCGGTAAGAACTTCCTTAACCCTGCCCTATCGGGCCGTGCATTCTTATACTTTGCTTATCCAGCCTATATGTCTGGTGATTCAGTATGGACGGCGGTTGATGGTTTCTCTGGCGCAACACCGCTTGGTCTTGCCGCACTTGGCGTCGTCCCACAAGACTTCGTCGATGTTTATGGTAATGCCATTACTTGGAGCGATGCGTTCTTAGGTAATATGCAAGGCAGTATCGGTGAAGTATCAACACTGGCTATCTTATTAGGTGCTGTGATTCTACTTTGGACGCGCATTGCCTCATGGCGCATCATGGCAGGTTGTGTGATCGGTCTAATCGCTACTTCGCTGGTTTTTAATATGATTGGCTCTGAAGACAACATGATGATGAGTTTGCCATTCTACTGGCATTTAGTTATCGGTGGTTTTGCGTTCGGTGCAGTCTTTATGGCGACCGATCCTGTTTCAGCGGCACATACCAATAAAGGCCGCTGGGCTTATGGTATCTTGATTGGCTTTATGACCGTATTAATTCGAGTCATTAACCCAGCTTTCCCAGAAGGCATCATGCTTGCCATCCTATTTGCCAACTTATTTGCTCCATTGTTTGACTATTTTGTGACCCAAGCAAATATCAAACGCCAAACTGCACGGAGGGTTCGCTATGTCCAAGCCCAAAAGTAATAATACAAAAACCATCATCGTAGCGTTGATACTATGTTTGGTGTGTTCAGTATTGGTTGCCGCCGCAGCCGTCGGCTTAAAGCCGGCGCAAGTCGAAAACGCCCGTTTAGACCGTAATAAAAACATCTTGGTCGCCGCAGGCTTGTTTGATCCTGCCTCTGATACCAATGAAGATGTCGCTGAGCGTTTCAAAGATTTTGAAGTGGAAATTGTTGACTTAAATAAAGGTAACTATCTCGATGACGACGCCCTAAAGGCTGTTGGTATCGATGATCGTAATACTTATGATACTAGTCAAGCAACTAAGAACGAAGCCTTAAGCGACGACCTAGGTAACAATGACCCTGCTAGTATTGGCCGCAAACCTAAATATGCCAAAGTCTATGTCAAGAACGATGACGCGGGAGACCCTGAAATGGTCGTCCTACCGATTCAGGGCTACGGCCTTTGGGGCACTATTTATGGTTTCTTAACGCTTGAAGGTGATATGAATACCATCAAAGGTATTAGCTTTTATGAGCATAAAGAAACCCCAGGTCTAGGCGCTCGTATCGAAGAGCCAAAATGGCGCGCGATGTGGACTGGTATCCACTCTTACGACGAAAGTGGCGATGTTGCTACTGGTGTTGCTACTTCAGGCTCAAGAGAAAATTGGGTCGATGGTATCAGTGGGGCGACTTTGACCAGTCGTGGCGTCAGTAATATGATTCAGTTTTGGTTAGGTGAGCAAGGTTATAAGCCTTATTTAGATCATGTGCGTGAAGAAAGTGGCAAAACGCTTAAAAGCACTGATACGCAAACTAGCCAAAAGCTCACTCAGAAAGAAACGCATCCCGTAACCGAGCTGGCATCAATAGCACCAGCAGCACACGGCAAGGAGGCTTAACGTGGCTGATACAAAAAGTATTTTAGTTTCACCTATTTTTGATAACAACCCCATTGGCCTACAAATACTAGGTATTTGTTCTGCGTTGGCGGTAACGACTACGGTCGCTAATGCGCTGGTTATGAGTGTGGCGTTGACTTTGGTAACGGCATTTTCCAGCTTTTTTATCTCTAGTATTCGTAAGCAAATTCCATCGAGCATTCGTATTATCGTGCAGATGACGATTATTGCCTCATTGGTTATCGTGGTCGATCAGATACTAAAAGCAGTCGCTTATGACGTGAGCAAAGGTCTTTCAGTATTCGTAGGTTTGATTATCACCAACTGTATCGTAATGGGCCGTGCTGAAGCATTTGCCATGAGCAACCCGCCCGTACCGAGCTTTTTAGATGGTATCGGTAACGGTCTTGGCTACTCTGCTGTCCTTTTATTCGTCGGTACTATTCGTGAAATATTAGGCTCAGGCAGCTGGTTTGGCATTACTTTACTACAGCCAGCAACTGATGGCGGCTGGTATGTCCCTAATGGTTTATTGTTATTACCACCTTCTGCATTCTTTATTATTGCGATGTTTATCGTCATTATTCGTATATGGAAGCCTGAACAAGTTGAAGAGGCTGAGTTTGTAATGAAGCCGCAATCTAAAGGCATGGCACATGGAGGCGGTCACTAATGGGACATTATGTTAGTTTATTCATAACCTCAGTCTTTATTGAGAATATGGCGCTGGCCTATTTCTTAGGTATGTGTACTTTCTTGGCAGTATCCAAGAAAGTCTCCACTGCTATTGGTCTTGGGGTCGCAGTCGTTGTCGTTATGGCAATTACCGTACCGCTAAACAACCTACTATTTCAGTTCATCCTAAAAGATGGTGCGCTGGCGTGGGCAGGTTTCCCTGATATCGATTTGAGCTTTTTAGGCTTGCTGAGTTATATCGGTCTTATCGCTGCGGTGGTACAGATTCTAGAGATGTTCCTAGACAAGTTCGTACCTGCTCTATATAACGCACTTGGGGTTTTCTTACCACTTATTACTGTCAACTGCGCCATCCTAGGTGGCGTACTGTTTATGGTTGAGCGTGACTATAACTTTGGTGAATCCATGGTGTATGGCGTTGGTGCTGGTTTTGGTTGGGCACTTGCTATTACCGTGTTAGCTGGTATCCGCGAAAAGCTTAAATACTCAGATATCCCAGCACCACTACAGGGTCTTGGTATTACCTTTATCACCGTTGGTCTCATGTCACTTGGCTTTATGTCGTTCGGTGGTATGTCAATTTAAGCCGCTGTTTATCGCTTATTGATAGACAGAATTATGCTTAAAACCATACTCAGTTATTTGACCTAATTAATTCATTTATTCGGTAGAGGGTCGAGGCAATTTATATGACCTCGCACCCCTACCCCATAGATTAAGGATACCTACCATGGATTATGCTACGGCGATTGGTGGCGTTGCTATGTTTACCTTGATCATCATGGGTCTGGTCGCCATTATTTTGGCGGCGCGCTCAAGACTGGTCAGTTCAGGCGATGTTACCATTCATATCAATGATAATCCCGACAATGATGTAGTGACACCAGCAGGCGGTAAGCTGCTACAAACCCTTGCTAGTGAAGGCATTTTCTTGTCTTCAGCATGTGGTGGCGGTGGTACGTGTGCCCAGTGTCGCTGCCGTGTTATTGAAGGTGGCGGTTCTATCCTGCCCACCGAAGAAGGCTATTTTACTCAAGGTGAGATTCGCAATCATATGCGCCTTGCCTGTCAGGTAGCCGTTAAGCAAGACATGGAAATTGAGATTGACCCAGAATTCTTTGATGTACAAAAATGGGAATGTGAAGTTATCTCGAATGATAACGTCGCCACCTTTATTAAAGAATTGGTGCTCAAAATTCCAGAAGGCGAAGAAGTTAACTTCCGCGCAGGTGGTTATGTACAGCTAGAAGCGCCAGTGCATGAAGTGCATTACAAAGACTTTGATATAGCGGAAGAATATAGAGAAGACTGGGAAAAGTTCGGCATCTTCAATTATGTCTCAAAAGTCGATGAGCCAGTAATTCGTGCTTATTCGATGGCCAACTACCCAGAAGAAAAAGGCCTCATTAAGTTTAATATTCGTATCGCTAGTCCGCCACCGCGTGGCCCTGACGGTATCCCACCAGGTAAGATGTCTTCGTGGACGTTTAGCTTAAAACCTGGCGACAAAGTGACTGTGTCTGGACCATATGGTGAGTTCTTTGCCAAAGACACCCAAGCTGAAATGATATTCGTCGGCGGTGGTGCTGGTATGGCTCCAATGCGCTCGCATATCTTTGATCAGCTTAAGCGTTTACACTCTGATCGCAAGATTAGCTTTTGGTATGGTGCACGCTCTATCCGTGAGATGTTCTACGTTGAAGATTACGACCAACTAGAAGAAGAGTTTGCGAACTTTGAGTGGCATGTGGCCTTGTCAGATCCACTGCCAGAAGACAATTGGGATGGCTATACTGGCTTTATCCACAATGTGTTATTAGAAGAGTATCTAAAAGACCACCCAAACCCAGAAGACTGTGAATACTATATGTGCGGGCCACCGATGATGAACGCGGCGGTTATCGACATGTTGCATAGCTTGGGCGTGGAAGACGAAAACATCATGCTTGATGACTTTGGTGGTTAAGACGGACGGTTAAACCGTTCGATTAAATCCCAATGGTTAAGCTATGTCATGACGCTACCGTGATTAACTAAATCATATATGATAAATTAAGAGTCTCGATTGAGGCTCTTTTTTTATGAGCCAAACTAGGGCATGTCATCAATTAGCATATGTGAACAAGAAAGGATTCCTATGAAAACTAAAGTTAAAGACTTAACCATTTGGATAACTGGTGCCTCTAGCGGTATCGGTGAAGCTCTAGCCATTGCCTTTGCTAAACGAGGCGCGAGAATTGTCTTGAGTGGGCGCGATAAAAACAAGCTAGCAGCGGTCAAAAAACGCTGCAAACATAGCAAAAAACATATCATCGTACCTTTTGATATAGCCGAGGCCGCGCAAGCAAAAGAAGCTTATGATGCTGTCAAAACACAAGCAGGAGAAATCGATTGGCTGATTAATAATGCAGGCGTCAGTCAACGCTCACTGATTATGGAAACCACTGAGGACGTTGAGCGTCAAATCATGGAAATCGATTACTTTGCACAAACACGTCTAAGCAGATTGGTATTACCCGATATGATCGCGCAAGGTGGTGGCAAAATAGTGATGGTATCGAGTGTGGCAGGGTTATTAGGAACGCAATATCGCGGTGCTTACGGAGCTGCCAAAGCGGCGATCCATATGTGGGCCAATAGTTTACGTGCTGAGTTGCATGAAGACGGCATAGAGGTCGCAACGATATTTCCAGGGTTTATCCAAACCAATGTCTCTATCAATGCCTTGACTGGCGACGGTAGCACACAGGGCACGATGGACGAAGCTACCAATAAAGGACTGACGGCGACAGCATTTGCCAAGCAGGTTGTCAAAGCTCTCTCCAAAGGCGAAGAATATATCATCGTCGCAGGCAGCAAAGAAAAGCTGGCCACAAAAATTAACCGAGTCTCACCACCAAAACTCTATAAGCTTATTCGTGAGGTACAAGTAAAGTAAGTCCAGTGTATTAAATAGGCGAGACTTAAGCCGATGCATTGGCCTTATAGGTGATAAGCGGTGTAAAATAGCCAAAATATATCCCAACCGCTATTCACCTTACTTCTTTTAAAAAATACTATGGCAAATTCAATGCAGCTCCTACCTTCTAATAAAATTATTACCCTCACCCTATTTAGTACCATTGGTCTCACCAGCGCCTTGAGCCTTAGCGCTTGCCAGCAAAAACCAGATTATAACTACCTCATCGGTGAGACGATGGGCACTAGCTATCACATCACCTATCAGTTGCCAGACGATGCTGATGAAAAGGCCATACAAGCAGCAATCGATGCGCGTTTAAAACAAATCAATGACAGCATGTCTACTTATCAAAGCGACTCTACCATCTCTAAATTTAATCGTTTGGCAAAAGACACGCCTATCACGATTGATGCAGACTTTAGTCATGTGCTAGAAGCCTCAAGGCAAGTCTATCAGCAGTCAAATGGGGCGTTTGATCCTACGGTGTTGCCTTTAATAGAAACGTGGGGCTTTGGTAGCACCATGACCGTCGAGCGTCTACAAAGTCCGCCAACGGCACTTGAGATTGCTCAAGCAAAAGCCTTGGTCGACTTTGAGAGCGTGGTACAAAAAGATCAAACTATCTATAAAACCAAAGATGGTATCGCGCTTGATTTTTCCGCAGTCGCCAAAGGCTATGGTGTCGATGTCATCGCCGACGTGCTCAGAGACAATTATCAGATTCGTAATTATATGGTTGAGATTGGCGGAGAGATTGCAACTTCTGGTGTCAATAATCAACAGCAGCCATGGCAAATTGCGATTGATGCCCCTATCGAAGACAGCACAGTCAACGAGCGTCAGCCTATCTCAGCAATTCGCCAACCAACCGACACTGATAATAAGATGTATATCGCCACTTCCGGCAACTATCGCAATTCTGTCATATTCGATGGCAAACACTATAGCCATACAATTGACCCTACTACTGGCGCACCTATCGCTGGCGGCGCACCTTCGGTAACCGTGGTGGCAGAATCAGTGGCACTGGCCGATGCGTGGGCGACGGCATTGACCGCTATGCCCTATCAAAAAGCATTGGATGTCGCGAAACAGCAAAATATAGCCGCATTGTTCGTGATATTAGCCGATGGCGTAAAACATGGTGATTTGAAGGATAGTGCTGATGACTGGCAGGTAGTACAAACGCCTACTATGGCAACCTTAAGAGCCGGCAATTCAAATAAAGATTAGGCCGCGTTTGTTTGGTTTTTTACGACTTATTATCACAGGATTATTACTAAGTGTTTTAATTATTATATAAGCGTTACAATATACCGTTTAGAAGAAAAGTTATCAGAGTGTTCTTACACTAAGGATATGAGATGGTTTATTCATTGATGGCGGTATTTTTTGTATTGGGCTATATTGCTATTGCTTTAGAGCATAACCTTCATGTTGATAAAGCAGCTTCCGCCCTGCTCACTGCAATTATTGTCTGGACACTACTGGTGATTGGTGCAGATACTTTGCTCGCTGATCAGCTGGTTAATGGGCTTGATACGACTACCATCATCAACGCTGAGCTTAGGCATCACTTAGCAGAGATTGCTGAAATTTTGTTTTTCTTAATGGGGGCGATGGTCATCGTGGAGTTGGTCGATGCTCATGATGGTTTTGCTGCTATTACCAACCGTATTCATACTACCAACGCCGTCACGCTTTTATGGACCATTGGTGCGCTTACCTTCTTTTTCTCCGCGCTGTTAGATAACCTTACCACTACCATCGTCATGATTTCCTTACTGCGCAAACTGGTAGCCGATAAAGAGCTGCGTTTGTGGTTTGTTGGCACGGTCGTGGTCTGTGCTAACGCTGGCGGTGCCTGGTCACCGATTGGTGATGTGACGACTACCATGCTGTGGATTGGCCATCAAATTACTGCCAGTCGTATTATCGTTGATTTGATCGTCCCCAGCTTGATGGCTGCTATGGTGCCATTAATCTTATTGACGTTCATGTTTAAAGGCAAACAAGTACAGCGGCCGAAACCTGCCAAAGCAACAATAACCTCGTCTAATACCAACTACCTTGGCAGCTATACCGGCGGTGATACAGCTATTATGGCAATGGAAGGTGGTCATGCTTCTTCGTCTCAAGATTCTTTATTTCAAGACTCTTTATCTCAAACTTCTGCAACCAAAACAGATGACGATACAGCGGCAGTGTCTCTCGATACCGTTACCAGTAAAATGCGTATCAGTATTTTGGCATTAGGCTTAGGTGCGCTGGCATTTGTCCCAGTATTTAAGACCTTGACCCATCTGCCACCCTACATGGGTATCTTGTTTGGTGTCGGTGTACTTTGGGTCTTTACTGAACTGGTGCATCGCCATGATAACTGGCGCGTTAAGCAACAAATGACTGTCGTTGGGGTGCTTACTCGGGTCGATATGTCTAGTATTTTATTCTTCTTAGGTATCTTATTGGCCGTATCTGGACTGGCCACTGCCGGTCACTTAATTGATATGGCAACGTGGCTGGATAATACCTTTGGTAACTTATATGTCATTAACGTCTTAATCGGCCTCCTGTCATCATTGGTAGATAACGTTCCACTGGTAGCCGGTGCTATGAAAATGTACCCTCTCCTTAGCGACTCTGCTATGGCGGGTTTAACCGGTGGTGATTTGGCGCGCCAAAGTCAGTTTTTACAAGATGGGGCATTTTGGCACTTCTTGGCTTACTGTGCAGGCGTTGGTGGTAGTTGCTTAATCATTGGTTCAGCAGCTGGGGTTGCAGCGATGGGTATGGAGAAAATCTCCTTTATGTGGTATCTCAAACATATCAGTGGTCTTGCACTTCTGGGCTACTTAGCAGGGGCTGCTACCTACATCGCTATCCATGTAATGTAGCTGGTTGTAACTGACTGTATTTGCATGATTTCCATCGATATTATTACCCTATGAATATGTGGTAAAATAGAGTTATAAACTTCAGGACAGCCTGCTATGTTGTATATGTCATGATCTATATAAAGTGATAGTCTGTCCCTAATAAGCCGAGGTTACCCCATGCTTAGCCAATTACTTCCCATGCTCGCTGTTACCTTTACCGTCTTTATCCTGTTTTTTGTGTTTATGGGCATCGGTTATATGTTTCAAAAGAAGCCATTGAAAGGCTCTTGTGGTGGTGTTGCCAAATTGATGGGCAATGAAAAATGCTCGTACTGCGGTGATGATCCCAATAAGTGTGATTCTATCGCTGAACAAGAAGGTGCCCTAAAAGCGGCTCAGTTAGGCAAATCTGTATAAGTGTCTGATTTGTTACCATACGCTGATAGTATTTAGCGGTTATTTGTTCTTATAATAGCGTCAAGTCCTATAAAAAAAGGGCTGGCGCTATTTTCGATTGCGCCATACTCATATACTAAGTTTGCTCTGATTGATAAGGTAGCAAGTGCATATGACCTACTTTCTGCAATTGTTTTGAACTTCCAACTGATACCAATCCCAAAAAGTACGATTAGCTGGGTCAAACTCGTTTAGTCTACAGTACGTAGCACTGGCACTCGTTTTTCTTGCTACTCTAGTCTTTGTGAATGGTATTATCACCTAACTTGCCTTCTCAGTGAGATTCTTCTGGTGTTATTTTACAGGCGACGATTCCTCGGCGCTGTTTCATGACGTGTCTTTTTTCTTATTCTAAATAATAGTCGTGCTGCTATGCCTACCTCTCCAAACTTACAGTCTCAAACGGATTCTTCCTCCAACTTTAAGCTGCCTTCTTCGCGCTTTACTTTTTGGCTAGTGCTATGTGCGATGATTTTACTCGCCACTAATATGCGCGCGCCTATCGTGGCGCTTGGCTCTATTGCACCCGTAGTACAAAATGCACTAAATATCTCCGAAACTCAAATCGGCTGGCTGGGTGCCGTACCGATGTTGGGTTTTGCGCTAGGTGCTCTGGTTGCCCCCTCTATTGGTAAGCGTTTTGGCCTTGAAAACACGCTGATTACCATGATTGTGCTGCTGACTCTAGGGATGATTATTCGCTCTGTCATTCCCACTTGGATCGGATTTTTGAGCGGAACTATAGTACTAACTTTAGCTATAGGTTTTGCTAATACTTTAGCGGCGCCAGTAATTAAGCAGCGTACGCCCAAACATATTCCACTTATTACTGGCTTACTGAGTCTTACCATGACGGTAATGGCCGGTATCGTCGCTGGCGTAGTCCTGCCCTTATCTGAATATGTGGGCTGGCAATGGGCACTAGGAGGCTGGTCAATCTTGGGGGTTTTAGCCGTAATCGTCTGGATATTCTTGCGCCTTCGTCTGGGGTCATCAAATAACCAAGCGGTACCATTGGCGACCCCAGGCTCCTCAGAGATATCAGTATGGCGCACAGCTTTTGCTTGGCAAATTGCTGTATTTATGGGTTTACAATCCTTGTTATTTTATACCGTAGCCAGTTTCTTACCTTCTATTTGGGTTAGTAAAGGACTGAATGCTGTTCAGGCTGGACAGATGGGCTCGGTATTTCAGTTTATGGCACCGCCTGCTATCTTGATCGTAACTTGGCTTATCAACCGTGGCCGCCCTATCCAAGCGTTAGCGATTGTTGCTGCACTGCTAAACGTTATTGGTGTGCTCGGTATCAGCTACTTTTCTCCTGACTTGGCCTGGCTATGGTCAGGGTTAATGGGTGCAGGCTGCTCAGCAATGTTTACTTTAAGTATGATGCTGTTTTCCTTGCGTACTTATACCACCAATCAGGCTAGTGAGCTATCTGGTATGGCGCAGTTCGTTGGTTATCTGGTAGCCTTTTTTGGTCCGCTGGGGACAGGTTGGCTGCATGAATTAACCGACAGTTGGGACGTACCACTGTTAATAATTTTAATTTTAATGATTATTAACGTAGCGATTGCTTGGCTAATTAGTCGTCCGGTAATGGTAGATGGTAAAAAGATTTAGATCTTTACCCTTAAACCATTAACTTTTGCACAATATTGCTGCTTATCTGATTCTGCTACACTGGCTTGATTGTAAATAGGACAGTAGAATCATGATAAGCATAACTTCTCGCCTGCCGCAGCGCCTACTCACTGTCGCTGCATTAACCATCGCAATTGCCTTGAGCGGTTGTCAAAAAGAACCTGACCCCAATACCGCTACTGACACTCAGAATAACGACCAAGTCGTTAATACAAAAACTGCCGAACCTCAAACTACAGAACCTGAGCAATCCGTAAATTCGACTGAGCAGCAACAAGCACCACTAACCATATTGGCACTGGGTGATTCGTTGACAGAAGGGCTTGGTGTTGATAATGATGCCAACTATCCTGCGCAGCTAGAGGCGCGGTTACAAGAATTGGGTTATAACAATGTCAAAGTGGTCAATTCAGGCTTAAGCGGTGAAACCAGCACTGGCTTAGTCAATCGCTTAGATTGGGTATTGCAGACCAAACCAGATATTACGATTTTGACCGTCGGTGCCAATGACGCCATTCGTGGTATTGACGTGGCGACGGTTGAAGCTAATATTCGTACCGCTGTTAAACGCCTACAAGACAGTGATAGCGAAGTTATCTTGGGCGGCATGCAGATTTATGACAATCTTGGCTCTGACTATGTACAGTCGTTTGCCGCGATATATCCTAGAGTGGCGAAAGATATGAACGTCACGCTGATTCCGTTCTTTTTAGACGGTGTCGGTGGTGATCCTCAGTTAAACCAAGCTGATGCCATCCATCCAACCCGTGAGGGATATAAAATTATCGTCAATGATAATATCCTGCCTATATTGCAGCCTGAAATTGAGAAGTTAGCTGAATCTAATATGGACGATTCTAAAAACTCAAATCACACCAACAAACAAGCACCCGCTTCAACTCCAGCACCGACAAATACGCCTATTGAGACTACGCAATGACATCATCACCTTCAGCTGAGAATCTAACGGCTTTAAAAACAAGCGCATTGCTTACCGCTTCACAATTAAATAAAACCGTACAAGTCGGTGACCAATCCTTATCTATTATTAAAGACGTCGACATTCATGTCAATGCGGGTGAATTCGTGGTCATTATGGGTAAATCTGGCTCGGGTAAATCTACCTTGCTTGGGCTATTAGCCGCGTTAGATTATCCTGATAGTGGCAGCGTTGAGCTAGCAGGGCAAACATTGAGCAGTCTTGATGAAGATGCTTTAGCTGTCATTCGTCAGCGCGAGATGGGGTTTGTGTTTCAATCGTTTCATTTACTGCCAACGTTGACAGTAGCAGAAAATATTGCCTTCCCACTTGATATCGCTCGACGTCCAAACAAAGCACGAGTGAATGAATTGATTGAAGCCGTTGATTTGGGGCATAGACGTAATAGTTTGCCCAATCAATTATCTGGCGGCGAGCAACAGCGTACTGCTGTCGCCCGAGCATTGGTATCGCAGCCAAAAATTGTCTTTGCTGATGAGCCAACGGGTAATTTAGATGAACAAAACGCCAATCAAGTCATGCAGTTATTACTGGATCTGAGACAGCAAGTTGGCTCGGCGTTGGTGGTTGTGACCCATGACCCTGCGCTTGCTGAAATGGCAGATCGTGTCATTACTATGCATGATGGGCGGATTGTACATTAATGAATAACTTGATGAATAACCAGCAAACAGAGAAGCATTCACCAAAAGATACGACTGATACGGCAATGGTAAAAGAGTCAGATTATACTGGCGGTATTATTTATCATTTATTTAAAGGTTTGGGCGCGCAAGCATTAAGTCGTAGCTGGTGGCAGCGCTGGGTTTATCCGCTGTTATTTTTACTCACGCTAACATTATCGCTAGCCACTTACTTGACCCTCGACTCCGTCCAGCAATCGGTTAATACCTATATCAACGATAATCAGCGTGCGCTGGTTGGTGGCGATTTGATCTTAAACAGTCAACAAGACTGGCCAAGCGAAGTATTGACGCAGGTAGCAACGGTCGCTGATACGCAAATTGTTTATGATTATCAGTTTAGTGCGATGGTGGTGACCGCTGAACAAACCTTACTTGCTCGCGTCAAAGCCGTCTCGCCAGCTTATCCATTATATGGTGACGTCGAGCTGGCATCTGGTCAGCCTTTATGGCAGCAGCTCAAGCCTGATAATGTGGTCGTCGCCCCAGAAGTCCTTAAAAGTCTCAATGCTAAAATTGGCGACCAAATTACTATTGGTGAAGGACAGTTTACGATTAGCGATGTGCTGACGAAAGAGCCTGACCGTCCATTGACGGTGTTTGGCTTTGGTGGACGAGTGCTGATGCAACAAGACGCGCTCGCCGCAACCAATCTATTGGGTGATCGTAGCCGTATCAACTATCGTATTGAGTTGGCAGGCGAACCCGAATTAATCGCTGAGCAGCGTGATAAGCTGACGCAAATATTAACCAATTATCCTGATATCGAGCTCTCAGATGCGGAATCTGCGGATACCTCTGTCTCGCGTATCTCTGATAATGTGTTGATGTTTTTAAAACTCTTGGTCATCGCGGTACTTTTACTATCGGCGGTCGCGATGTATGGCGTCATCACGGCGTTTGTGTCCAAGCAGCAATCTAGTAATGCGATTCGTTTAGCATTGGGTGAGCCACTTGGCAGTCTTAAACGTAGCTACTATCAACTATTGATTGCAACGACTGTCATTGCTGGTATCGCTGCGATTATCGTCAGTTTTGGCTTACTCAAAGTTGGTCAGCCATATCTTGTGGCTATCTTGCCAGCGGATGTTGGCTTGGCCATCAATCCTATCAGTGCCATTAAAACCATTATTATCGCTTTGGTGCTGACGTTGCTTATCGCACAGCGTGGCTTAAGTTCGCTTAATACCACCAAACCCGCAACCTTACTTAGCCAAGGTGCTAGCTCACCAACGCAAAACCTGCCTTGGTATCGACGCTTGCCTTTACTATGGTATGCACTAATGCTCACAGGGCTTTATGCGTTTTTTGCCTATGAAGTAGGTTCGTTTAAGTTAGGCGCTCAGCTGTTAGTAGGTTTAATCGGTTTCGTAGCAATATTTTGGCTATTGGCGCGTGCTTGGTTATGGCTACTTGCCAAGTTGGCGACCAACAGCAATATCAGTTGGATGCAGCGGATTGCTATTCATAACCTTGCGCGTAAAGGTAACCAATCAGCGCTGTTTTTTGTCACGCTATCACTGTCGGTCGCTGTGCTTACGCTCATCACTACCCTCAATCATAGTATCAATACCCAGTTTATTAACGCTTATCCTGAAGATGCGCCCAATTTATTTTTGTTAGATATTCAAAGCGATCAACATGATGAGATTAATAACATCATTAAAGCACCAGTCAGCTACTACCCTGTCATTCGTGCCCGTGTGGTGACCGCTAATAATATACCTGTACAAGATATCGAGCCTGCTGAGGGTTTTGATGACCCTACGCGTGTCTTTAATTTAAGCTACTCAGATACAGTCATGGAGACTGAGTTTATTACAGATGCCGTAGCCAATAATCAACTGTATGCACCTATCGAAACTGAGAGTAAGAATCCTGGACAAGTCGTCGCGCCTTTATCGATTTTAGATACCGCCGCAAGCCTACTTAATGTCGGTATGGGTGATGAAGTTCGCTTTAATATTCAAGGGATTGAAATCGTCGGTCAAATTACCAGTATCCGCTCACGTTATGAGCAAGGTCCAAGCCCTTATTTTTACTTCTTATTTGAGCCTTCTGTTCTCTCTGCTGCCCCACAAATCCAATTTGCCACCGCGCATGTAACCGCTGATGATATTCCAGACTTGCAAGGACAACTGGTCAGAACGTTTCCTGCCGTGACGACCATTGATGGGACGGCTATCGCGCAGCAAGTCCAAGAGCTAGTAGCGCAAATGAGCCGCTTGGTTTATGTCTTTACCCTACTGGCTCTATTGACTGGCATCATGGTATTGATTAGCTCGTTACTGTCCACCTCGCAAGATCGTATGCAAGAAAGCGCTTCGTTTAGGCTGTTAGGGATGCAAAAACGCGATTTATATATGCTTAATATACTAGAGCTTGGTCTGCTTGGACTTAGTGCCGCGGCATTTGCCGTCATTATCGCTAGCGTTGGCGCATGGGCTGCGATTACCCAGTGGTTTAATCTACGCTTTAGTGTGCCGTGGGCGAGCTTGGGTATTGGCGGAGCATTATTAATCGCGCTACTGTTTACTATCGCTATTATTTATGTGAGATTGGTGATTGGACGCGGAATAATGGCGCGAGTAAGGGCGATGATTTAATTGTATTAGATTTTGGCTTTACAAAGAAAACCCCCTTAATTGGGGTTTTTTGATTCGTTGTTATTTATCAGTATGAATGAAGTTGTACAATTTCTCCCATTAAGACTAAACTGGATATTCAATCTGTATAAAGTTCAATCTGCTCTATCTGCTTTAGTACCTCTAAAAAATAGCTCAACGCTCTATTTTAAGGTAAGACAAAAGTCAGCTTCTATAATGAAATAGTTATTATTGAATTATACTTATATTTATATTTAATTTTCTTGAATAGTTGGTCGTTATTCTCATTTAGTATTTTAGGGGTATGATTGGCGATAGTATCTGTTAAATTTTGACTAGCATAGTCTATACCAAAATTATTTATTTCTTCAGAGGTTGCGAATCTATATTTTTTAGAATCAACGACCATAAGTCTCTTGAATAACTCCTTCTGATTATGTGCTAAATCTATTTCGATAATATCAGCTAGTAAAAGTTCATACAGACCAAAAGCTTTCTTCTCAATATTTGACATATGCCTTCCACAATAGCTGTAAGCTAAATCACCAAAATCTTCTCTTTCTAAAATATCAGTGTTAAAAATCTCTTCTATGAACTCTCTTGATAAATTATCTATATTTTCTCTATCTAAAGCATTATCAAATCTCTTTACGAAACCTCTTAGATTTTTATTTTTAACTAGGGGCTGTATAGAATTCAGCTAAGGAACTGACAGAGACTATTTTTTAGGCAATTCGACGCCAAAAATAGTAAGTTTAGTCATTCTAAGCGCGATAGTTTTGGCTATGAAGTGGCAAAAAATAGTCCTGTTCCTTCGGACTGATGCTAAAATCGCCCCAGACGTTGTTGTAAATCTAGCTAAGGTCTCGACATTACCTTCGATTTACGCCTAGTCTGGAATTATTTTAGCGATCAGCAGTCCTAATAGATGAATTCTATACAGCCCCTAATAATCTATAATCTGCCTCTGTAACTTCATTAACTTTAATTCGATTATCATCTTTAGCTGAAAAATTAGAAACTAAGTACTTAGCTTCATTTTTTCCAAACTTATATGCCCCACCAACAGGTTGATATTTGCCTGTTCTTGAATTAGGAACCAAGAAATACTTATCATCTATTTTTATTCTAAATAAATAAGCGAATGAAATTCTAATTAATGTGTCTCCTTGTAACTTCCCAGCTACCTCCAATTCTCTTTGCGAACGCTTCCAGCTATGTTGTCCAAATAAAACCTTCAGTTGAGAGTAAAATTTGTTGGCATTATCTTTAATATACAAACCACCCCATAATGTAAAAATTCCAGCAAGTACATTTTTTTTATAACCGTCTAAATAAATTAGAATCAATGACATTGCAATCATTATAAATAACGGGGTTATTAATTTCTTAAACTCTCTCAAATAAAACTCCTACACCTGACCAATTGGGACATCTACATGACCAATCGCAACACATATACCATTTTTTATCAGATAACACTCAATATAATGTGTGCCTTTAAACGAAGTTGGCTCAATTATTTCATGTGTTCTTTCTTTGATTTGACCACGAATACAGTCTTTATTTTCTGCTACCTCTCCAACATTTCTTACCTTCCAAAGGACCTTGTCATAGGAAGGACAATCAGTATTACCTACTTTACACTTAACTTTAAAATTAAAAGGAATAAACCGACTGAACCCTCGGAGGTGTTTTTCTAAGTATTTGTAAAGAGGTATCTCCCTAAATCCATCTTCTGACACCCTACAATCAATACCTACACTATATCTCTCCAACACGGGGTAAAGCTCATCTATAAATTCCTCAGTGTCTTTGTAGCTCCTTGACTCTAAAGATTCAGATATTTTAACTGTTGATTTACCTAATCCAGACCAGTAATCATGATTAAAAAATTCTCCCCAAGCAGATATAGCATCTTGATATGTGCAATCACTTTCAAATAGTATATCTAGCTTTTCTAATTGCGTAGACAATTTATCTTTCCATTTACGCATTTTATCAAGATCAACCTGCCTAGCCGTTATCAATCTAGCATTATCGATATTATTTGGTGCATTGACTTGTAAATTCCATTCTAGCCTGTTCCTAATAGACTTTAAGGTATGGTAAAACTTTTCATCTATACGAGAATGAGAAGATTCAAATTGCTCCGAACATAATATTGTTTGGATTAAACCACTTGGCATTGAACCCCAAGCATTTCTCGACTTGCAAAACATCTTAGATAGTCTTACTATTTTTCTTAAATTATCAGTTTTCGCCTTGATTTCGTCAATAAACCAATCGTCTAAAGCTTTAATGTCTCTAGCAGACCATATATCTCCAGCATATTCATAATTATAATCATCTTGCCACTCAGAATATTTTGATCTTTTAAATATGGCAAAATCAATGTGATAGCCAGTTGTATAACGTACCCTAACACATCCTGTCTTTACTTCTGGTTCTTCTGAAAACTGATGCATCTCTCGCTTTAACGCATTGGCTATCATACTTCTTGTCGCTAAAGGTCCCAAACTACCTAGGTTGTCTGATTCAAAAACTATAGCCACATCTATGTCATAGTCCTTTCTATCATTTTGGACTATGGTATGCATTGCCATAGATCCTTGCGTCCTAGATTCGGCAATCTTATAACTAGTATTATTTTCATAATTATATTTTTCTAAACCATTTTTCAATCTCTTTATATTCTTATCTCTTTTATCTCTCAATACATTTTTTTCTTGTTCAGATAGTCTTACATGGTCATTATAAAACTTATTAAACTCTCTGGAGCAGTCGTACATATTGGTATTTCCTGTATTAAAACTTGCTCAAATCTAATAGATTTATATCTATTTTTTGATAACCAAGCAACTCTCTGTATTTGTGATTTGGCGTAGTAATGTGTTTCTAAATATTCTTTTGAAAACTTATCTTGTATTTACCATTATGAATATTTTGGTGCCAACAAGCAATAATATATACATTTAGGACGTCACCTATTGTCGTAAGTATTTGGATAGCTAAACTCATACTCATAAGTTGATATTTTTGGTATATGAACTAATTTTATTGTTTCTCAACGAATTAATGTTTTAATTATCACAACAAACATAGTTTTGATAAGCAATTTAGCTGCGCTTTGTGCCACACAATACACAACCATCAAAACGCCTTCTATTCATATAGATAACATTTTTTTCTTGATAGAACATATATTCATATAAACTCATATAATCCATGCAGTTTGCTTATTTATTGGGGCGATTACCTAGCCCTCATTTGATATACTAGCCCAACTTTATCGATTAAATAACACCTTATAAACTCCTCCAAAACAGCATGGTAGCCTTATGAAATTCTCAAAGTTCGGTCAAAAATTTACCCAGCCTACTGGTATCTCACAATTGATGGATGACTTGGGCGATGCGCTAAAAAGCGATCAGCCTATCAATATGCTAGGCGGCGGTAATCCTGCCAAGATTGAAGCGGTCAATGAGCTGTTTTTAGAGACTTATAAAGCGCTTGGTAATGATAACGATACCGGTGAAGCTAATAGTAGCGCTATTATTAGCATGGCAAATTACTCCAATCCTCAAGGTGACGCCGCCTTTATCGATGCGTTGGTCGGCTTCTTTAATCGTCATTATGACTGGAATCTCACGGCAGAAAATATTGCCCTGACCAATGGCTCACAAAACGCTTTTTTCTATTTATTTAACTTATTTGGTGGGGCTTTCAGTGATAATAAGCTTGATGAAAACAGTCAAGATAAAGACAGCCAGTCGGTAGATAAGTCTATTTTACTGCCGTTAACTCCTGAATATATTGGCTATAGCGATGTGCATGTGGAAGGTCAGCATTTTGCTGCCGTATTACCGCATATCGATGAAGTCACTCATAATGGCGAGGAAGGTTTCTTTAAGTATCGCGTCGACTTTGAGGCGCTAGAAAACTTGCCCGCGCTAAAAGAAGGTCGTATCGGTGCGATTTGCTGCTCACGCCCGACAAATCCTACTGGCAACGTCTTGACTGATGACGAAATGGCGCATTTAGCTGAGATTGCCAAGCGCTATGAGATACCGTTAATCATCGATAACGCCTATGGTATGCCGTTTCCTAACATCATTTATTCAGACGCCCATCTCACTTGGGATGACAATACGATTCTTTGTTTTAGCCTGTCTAAAATTGGCTTGCCCGGTATGCGTACCGGTATTATCGTTGCTGCGCCTAAAGTGATCGAAGCAGTCAGCGCGATGAATGCGGTGGTGAATCTAGCGCCAACGCGTTTCGGTGCGGCGATTGCCACGCCACTAGTCAACAACGACCGTATCAAGCAGTTATCTGACAACGATATTAAGCCGTTTTATCAGCAGCAAGCCAATACCGCCGTACGGTTATTAAAAGAAGCATTGGGCGATTATCCACTAGCGATTCATAAGCCTGAAGGCGCGATTTTCTTATGGTTATGGTTTAAAGACTTGCCAATTAAAACCGTTGAGCTGTATGAGCGTCTAAAAGAAAAAGGTACACTCATTGTGCCAAGTAAACACTTTTTCCCCGGTGTCGATGTGAGCAATTACCAACACGCGCACGAATGTATTCGCATGAGTATTGCCGCTGATGAGCAAACGCTGATTGATGGTATTCAAGTGATTGGTGAAGTGGTTCGCGAGCTTTATGATGAGGCTAATAACCAGAAATCTTAATAAGCTATATCGCAAAGACAGTCATGATAAAAATAAAAAACGGACTTATTAATAGTCCGTTTTTTTATGTCGCTTAATCATAGGTTTAGGCTTATTGATTGGATGAAAAATTGGCGTCCACCTATTAAGCGCATAAAGCACGTAAGGTATTAGACAAGTATTCATCAGGTCGTGTAGGCTTGCCTTTATATCCACACTTTCTAACGCCAAAAAACCTTTTGGCACGATGATATGCCGATTATCCAAATACTCACCTGTTAATGCAACGCCAGTCACTAAGATTAGAGCGATGAACGATCTTATACCTTGATTTTTAAAAATCGGACGAAGTAAGATTAAACTTAATAGGTAAACGCTGATGCCCACATAAATATGCAAGGCATCTTTATCAAGTCCAGTGGCCGCTATCACGCCTATCTTAAAGGTAGTAAAATCCAATGATTTCTCTTTATTATAATAGTAAGTAGTTTAAGAAATACGAGTGATATAAGAGTCTTATAGATTCTATTACATCTTCGAGCCGACAACCTCACCTTGCTTATTAATAGTTATATAGTCAGTATTTTTCCATCCTGAATGTTCATTATCAAGCTGATTTATATCAGCCTTATAAGAGACTTTGGCTTGACCATTCTGAAATGGTTGAGCCGCTTGATACCGCGCAGGAATGACAATCTCATATGTGCTTTCATCAGCGTAGCCTATCAAGCCATTCTTTTTAAAGCGAAATAAACCATCTTCTGCATAATCCGGGCCGTTATCAAACCAATAGACATTATATAATTTCTCACCGCTGGCATTGAACCACTGATAACCCTCTTCTTTATGAGCTAAAATAAAAGGGGTTTTAAAGCAACCATCTTTAGGAACGTCAGAAAACAATGACAAAGTGTAGGTTTTTGCATGTAATAACAGAATATTTTGTGCATTGATAAGTTGCACGTAAGGATTATGCTTTTCTGATTTTTCTTCTATAGCATTAGTTAAGATATGTTGACCTTTGCTGTCTGCCAAACAGACACCTTTAGGTGTATCAATAGTGGCACACCCTTGAATGATAATAAACGCTAACGACATAACAAATATTAATGAAATGGGTTTTCTTTTATTCATGGGTGTTTTCTACTAAATTACTATAGCACTAGAATCTAAAAAATCCATACTCGTTCAATTAAGTTAGGGCATAGAAATACCTGCTAAACATCCCAATCTACAAAGTTCTTTAACAGCTGTAAGCCTGCGGTATGGCTTTTTTCTGGATGGAATTGAGTGGCAAATAGATTATCTTGCAAAATACTGGCACAAAACGGCTGACCATAATCACAGACGGCCGCCACTTGCGAGCTATCAGCAGGATCGCAATAATAGCTATGTACAAAGTAAAAATGCGCATTGTCCTCGATACCGTTCCACAATGGATGCTCAAAATCCATTCCACTGATGGTATTCCAGCCCATATGCGGTACTTTGATGGTCGCGCCCTGCTCATCTTTCCACGTTGGATCAAACGCTTCTACAGAGCCATCTAGGATGCCCAAGCACTTTGTACCACCATTCTCAGCAGATTGCTCAAATAACGCCTGCATACCGACGCAAATGGCCATGACAGGCTTATTAAAGATAGCATGGCTTATCACCTCATCAATACCCGCTTCATGCATGCCTATCATACAGTCACGCATGGCACCGACACCAGGAAACACAATCTTGTCCGCCGCCGCGACCACCTTTGGGTCGTTGGTGATAGAAACTTCGGCACCGACAAGCGTTAGCGCCTTGCCGACAGAGTGCAAGTTTCCCATACCATAGTCTAATAATGCTACCTTTGTGGCTCGACTCATCTAAAACGCCTCTTTAGTCGATGGCAAGGTATTTAACGCGCGCTCATCATACTCGCAAGCCATACGTAGGGCGCGCGCAAAGGCTTTAAAGGTACACTCAATTTGATGATGGCTGTTTTTGCCTTTTAAATTATCTAAATGCACCGTCATCCATGAGTGATTCACAAAACCATAGAAAAACTCACTGAATAAATCAACGTCGAAATTACCGACATGTGAGCGCGTGAATGGGATATCCATATGCAAACCCGGACGACCTGATAAATCAACCACTGCTCGTGTTAATGCTTCGTCTAGTGGCGCATAGAAATGCCCATAACGACGAATGCCCTTTTTATCACCTAGCGCTTTTGCAAACGCCTGTCCAAGGGTGATGCCCGTGTCTTCAACGCTGTGGTGATCATCAATAAAAGTATCGCCATTGCATTTAATTTCTAAGTCAAATAAACCGTGACGCTTAATCTGGTCAATCATATGGTCCAAAAACGGCACGCCCGTATCGACAGTGCCTTGACCGGTACCATCTAGATTGACGGTACAAGTTACTTGGGTCTCAGCAGTATTGCGGGTCACAGTCGCTGTACGTGCGGCATGACCGTAAAGATTTTTAGCAGTATTTTGGTCTTGAGTTTGTGCAGTAGAATTGGCTGTCATGGCTACTCTCTATAAATATAAAAGCAAACAATAAAATAGGGCTATCAATAAGCCCAACGTGTCCTCAATGTGAGAACCATAAAATATAAGAATAAAACGTTAATAGGTATAAATGAATCATTATGAATTGGCGATAGTCCGCTCTATCCTAGCGTAAAACATTAGAATAAGGGCAGACGATGCATTATCTATCCTTATCATAGCAAACCCTAAGATTTACTGCCACGACCAAGCAGTAAACTACAGGCAAATTTGCCCCTTTCTGCTAAAATAGTGCATCCAGTATTATCAATCATTGCGCTATAGTCAGTCCTAAATAAAAGAAATACAGACATTATGAGGCGCTACTGGGATTAATTTTTCTTGCTTGCTGTGCCTACGCAGACAGAGGCTGCGAATAATTAATCCCAGTAGCACGGTATTCTTTTAAAAGTGGATTCACTATATACTCATTACATCATGCTAGATAAACATTTGAAATATTTAATAGGAAGCTATGATGCCTTTAGAAGCGATTGCCATTAACGATTTGCAAACTCCTTTGATGAAAAAACCAACTCGTGAGAATGAGTTAGCAGAGCGCTTGCAAGCATTGTATGACAGCGATGATAACCAGCCTGATGGCGCTGACGTATTGGCACTTATTGAGCAAGGTTTTAAGCGTGGTCAGACTCTATATGTCGGGATGTTTAATGATAAACCTATCGCTGCGGTTGGCTGTTTTGACGATGGACAGACCGACGCCAAGCGCCTGCAGTACCTTACTGTGCATTCAGAAAACCGTAAACGTGCCATTGATGCTAAATTTATCAAACTGGTTTACGATGCCGAGGTCAAAAAAGGCGTACGTGAATTTGTCCCTGTCGATGCGGACATTCACCGCATTATGAGCGAGTACGAGCTGCTGCGTGTTAAGGATTAATTTTAGCGCTAAAAAGCGATATTTTGATAAATAATTCATTATTTTTACTCTTTTATCGCATAAAATGCAAAAACCGCTTGACAGTAACGCCTATATTTAGTTTAATAGCGCCTCAACGAAGACGGCTCGATAGCTCAGTCGGTAGAGCAACGGATTGAAAATCCGTGTGTCGGCAGTTCGAACCTGCCTCGAGCCACCATTCGTTTAAGAATTCTAAAAAGGCCCCAGACATTTATGTTTGGGGCCTTTTTTTATGTCTGAAGAACTATCTATAGTCAGTGAAACGTAAAATCGATACATCACGTACTGCAGGTACCGTTTTTTTCTTGCTTGCTGTGCCTACGCAGACAGAGGCTACAAAAAAACCATACCCGCAGTATCGTAGCGCTTTTAAAGTATTTTAACTATATCTGAAAAACTTGTCATGACAGGCACTCGGTTAAGGCAAGCCTTTCGTTATGACAAACGTCTTCTTAATAACAACTCACAACGCTCACGCGAATCCAAATCATAAACCGTCGCGCGATAGTCAATACCGTGACGCCCTTCAAAAAACACCACCCGATCGCCCACTGCTAAAAAACAAGAAGTGCGGGCATCATAAATAAAGCCGTCAATCACAAACGCCAAATCGCGATCTATCTCGCGCACCGTATAAGTCTCACCTTGCGGAACTAAACGCTCAAACCATGCACTATGGGCGGTATTTATAGTTAGCACACTGACGAGTAGCAGCACTGCCATTATGAGCACATTATTTAACGACACCCTAAAATCTGACCTAGCTATACAAGCTTTGTTTCTGGTACTTCTATTCACTTTCATAACCTTCTCAATAAATACTTTTACTCAACACTCTATATGCTAAACATCTTCTGTCACGGTTGCATAACATTTTTATGCTGTTTTATAGATAGCTACGCTCAGTATACTTAATAACGGTAGTGATAGTAGAGATGAATAATGCTAGATATATAGTCAATCCACTATAAAACAAATACAGTAAATAAAAATGGGATTGTTGCCGCGAAAATACAGACTATTTAAAGATGAAAGCGGAACACCGCGAGCGCTATAAAGATATTGAATAGTAGCTGTTGAAATAGCAGTAAAAGTGAGTTCTATGGCTGACCTATGCTATGGTAATAAAGACTCTACATCGTAACTTTAAAAACTCATCACTTAAAAATAGAATAAATAATTCTAAATCGCGAGGAATAATGGATAAGCAACTTTTAATTTTTGACTTCGACGGGACTTTAATTGATAGCGTACCGGATTTGGCTGATGCGACCAATGCGATGCTGACTACGCTGGGCAAAACACCCTATCCTATCGAGACCATTCGTAACTGGGTGGGCAACGGCTCAAAAATGCTGGTTGAGCGCGCCTTGGTTGGTAAAATAGAAGTGTTAGAAGATGAATTAACGGTCGAGGCAACTGATCATGCCGAACAGGTGTTTTTTGATGCTTATAAAAATATTAGCGGTAGCAAAACGGTCGCTTACTCCAATGTCGACAGCGGGCTAAAAAAACTACAGGCAGCAGGGTTTAAGCTGGCATTGGTGACCAATAAGCCGATTCGTTTTGTACCAAAAATATTGCAATCCTTTGGCTGGCAAGACTTGTTTAGCGAAGTGCTTGGCGGCGATAGCTTGCCCACTAAAAAACCAGATCCTGCGCCGCTGCTGCATGTTTGCGCGGCTTTAAGCGTAACTCCAGCACAGGCGGTCATGATTGGTGACTCCAGAAACGACATCTTGGCAGGACAAAATGCCAATATGGATACGCTTGGACTGTCATACGGCTATAACTATGGGCAGGATATTCGTGAGCTTAACCCTACCGCAGCGTTTGATGATTTTGCCGCTTTGGTTGAATATCTTTTAAAAGGTTAAGGTATATTCATAATTATTAAAATAATAAGAAAACAACTTTTTACCCTATCAACCTTTCACCCTATATAATTGCAAGCTGTGACTGGCCTTTATTTATACTGAAACAAGCCAATAAACGGTTTCGCTATTGGAGACAGAAAATGAATAAAAAAGACGACAGCAACAGAAAATATTCTTCTATTTTGGTCGATGGCATTCAAAAAGCACCAGCGCGTTCTATGCTGCGTGCGGTCGGTTTTACGGATGACGATTTTAAGCGTCCGCATGTGGGGATTGCCTCTACTTGGAGCCAAGTGACGCCTTGTAATATTCATATCAACGGCTTAGCTGATGAAGTGGCTAAAGGCGTTTATTTCGCCTATGGCAAACCCATTATTTTCAATACCATCACCATCTCTGACGGTATCGCTAACGGTTACCAAGGCATGAAATACTCCTTGGTATCGCGTGAAGTGATTGCTGATTCTATTGAAACCGTCTCAGGCTGCCAAGGTCATGACGCGATCATTGCTATTGGCGGCTGCGATAAAAACATGCCGGGTTGCCTTATCGCCATGGCGCGCTTAAACCGTCCTTCGCTGTTTATTTATGGCGGTACCATCAAGCCGGGTAAAAACCACACGGACATCGTTTCTGTATTCGAAGCCGTCGGTGCCAATGCCCGCGGCGATATGACCGAAGAAGAAGTGTTAGAAATTGAAAGAACGGCCATCCCTGGCCCTGGCTCTTGCGGCGGCATGTATACCGCCAACACCATGGCATCAGCGATTGAAGCCTTGGGCATGAGCTTACCGGGTAGCTCGGCTCAAGAGGCCATATCTCCTGAAAAACGCGAAGACTGCCGAAAAGCAGGTGAAGCGATCCAGTGGTTAATCGACAACGACATTAAGCCTAGCGATATTATGACGGGTAAAGCTTTTGAAAACGCGATTACGATGGTTATTGTGTTGGGCGGCTCAACCAACGCGGTTCTACATCTGCTCGCTATGGCCGATGCGATTGACGTAGCGCTCAACATTGATGACTTTACCGAAATAGGAAAGCGTGTGCCGGTATTGGCCGACTTACGCCCATCTGGTAAATACTTAATGTCTGAGTTAATAGAAATTGGTGGTATTGCTCCATTAATGAAGCGTTTACTGGCAAAAGGTTTACTGCACGGCGACTGCTTAACCGTTAATGGTAAAACCATGGCTCAAAACCTAGCTAACGTAAAAGACTACCCAGAAGACCAAGACATAATCCGTCCGTTCGACAAACCAATCAAAGCCGACAGCCACTTGCGCATATTACGCGGCAACATTGCACCGACTGGTTCGGTGGCGAAAATCAGTGGCCAAGAAGGGACTCAGTTCACTGGTACCGCCCGTGTGTTTAATTCTGAAGAAGACTCTATGAGCGCTATTTTAGATGGCACTGTTGTGGCGGGTGATGTGGTTGTGATTCGTTACGAAGGCCCTAAAGGTGGCCCAGGTATGCGTGAAATGCTGTCACCTACCTCGGCCATTATGGGCCGTGGATTAGGCAATGACGTGGCGTTAATTACCGATGGCCGCTTCTCTGGTGGTAGTCATGGCTTTGTCGTTGGCCACATCACCCCTGAAGCCATGGTTGGCGGCCCGATTGCGATTATTGAAAACGGCGACACCATTACTATTGATGCCGACAATAATGAAATCAATCTAAACATCAGCGAAGAAGACATTGAGAAGCGTTTAAGCACGTGGAAAGCACCAGAACCAAATGTAAAACGCGGCGTACTGGCTAAATATGCCAAAACGGTTGGCAGTGCCTCAGAAGGTGCCATTACCGATAAGTATTAATCGTTATTAAAAACACCTTGGGCCAAGGAATGCCTAACATGTCTGGGGTGTTTTTCTTTTGTTTAATCCCTTCTAAAATCTCCCGCAAAGTATTAATAATGAATTACTTACTGCGATAGCTCAATGCTTCCGATACATGGGCGCTGGTGATATCGATACTGTCGGCAAGATCGGCAATAGTGCGAGCAACGCGCAATACCCGATGATAGCCACGGGCGGATAAATTCAGCCGTTGCTGAGCAAGCTGTAACAGTTGCTGTTCACCTTCACCTAACTGGATATATTTATCAATCTCGCTAGGGCTAAGCTCATTATTTACTTTTTGTTGTCTTGCTAGCTGGCGTTTATGAGCAGTTGAAACCCGACTCCTTACCTTTTCTGAGGTTTCGCCTGCCTGAGCGTTTTGTAAGTCAGCAATCGGTAATGCTGGCACAGTAATGTGCAAATCGATACGATCGAGCAGCGGCCCTGAGAGCTTATCTTGATAGCGCTTAATCTGTTCAGGTCGGCAGCGACTGACAACTACAAAATTAACTGATAATATCGAGGAGCCACCAACGAAAAAACTACAAAAATAGATGATAATCTGATGACAATGACTAAATCTACAATATTAAATAATAATTCTCCAGCTAGAATTATCCCCAGAAACCATAGAACCGTGACAGGTTTTATTCATGGTAATAATAGTACATATTCGGGTTTTGAATCAAGTCTAGAACGTGATGCTTTGATATTGACTGAATTTAATTTATCAATAGTAGACCACTTAGCTCAACCCAGAACATTTGAATATTTTTACGACAATAAGAACAGGAAATATACACCTGATATTTTCATAGAATATAGTAATGGGAAGAAACTTTACATTGAGGTTAAATATAGGGAAGATATAAAAAAAGACTGGGCTATTCTAAAACCCAAGTTCCAAGCAGCTATTAAAGAGCTATCCACCGAGAAAAACACACGATTTAAAATCTGGACAGAAAAAGAAATCAGAAGTCCTTTATTAAAGAACGCTACATTTCTCCTTCCTTATAGGCATAGAAGTTTTGAAAACTATCAGCTTGAAATGATTAAAAAAGTAGTTTCAAGATTTAATGAAACAAGTCCTGAAGATGTTATTAGGATATGTTCTAGTAGTTTAGAAGCTCGTGCTGAATTCCTAAATACTTTATGGTACGCCTTATCTAATCAGATAATAAAGGCTGATTTGACTCGTCCCCTAACAATGAACTCTTCCATATGGATTTAATGAGATGTATGAAGTTAAGTTAAATGTAGGTGAAGAAGTTTTTAGCGGTAACTCTCGCTATAGAATAACAGCTGTTCTTGACATAGAGCATGTATGCGTTCGTAGCAGTTTTACTGGTAAATCGAAAAAAGTTCATATATCTGAGTTGTCTTCAAGTCCTGTTGATGAAGATGACACTAAGATAATACCAGCTACTGAATTGATGCATATTCCAGATAATGAATGGATCGAAATTCATAATAAGGCTGGGCTTTTTAATAACATACTTCAATCTGAATATGATGACAGACGTGATGAAATAAAAAAAGCTGCTGAGGAACTAGGAGTATCAGAGCCCACACTGTATAGACAATTGCAGAAATACAAAGCAAGTAAAGGGGATCCAACTAGCTTATTAAGAAAGAAGCGTGTAGATAATGGACGCTTCGAGCCTGAGATAGAGACAATAATACAGTCATGTATAACGCAATATCTATCAACAGATAAACTAAAAGTTTCAGATGTTTTTAGAAATCTTGAAACTCAAGTCTACCAATATAATAAGCTTCATAGAACTACATTTACCGCACCGCATATCAATACTATAAGGTACAGAATATCTCAGCTTACTGCTGCTGAGATTGGATCAACAAGGCTAGGCAAAAATGGTCAAGAGTCCTATCGTCCTATTATCGATAAGTTTCCAGAGGTAATAAAACCTTTGGAAATTGTACAGATTGATCATACTCCCCTCGATCTTATGATTGTTGATGATGTGAATAGATTGGCGATAGGTAGGCCAACAATCACGTTAGCGATTGATGTTTTTAGTCGAATGGTTACAGGTTTTTATATCTCGCTAGAAAAGCCAAATACTTTACTGACAGGGTGTTGTATTACACACTCGATCCTAGATAAAAAGAAATGGTTGGCAGATCACAAAATAGATGCTCAATGGCCAGTATATGGCTTAATAGATACTATCCATACTGATAACGGTAAAGAGTTTCATGGTAAAGCCCTAAAACGAGCATGTGAGAAATATCATATCAACCTAACTAAAAGACCCGTTGGGACGCCAAGGTATGGTGGACATATTGAGCGACTGTTTAAAACTTTCAACGACACAGGTATCCATGCATTACCTGGAACTACTAAATCAAATATTGTGGATAAAGGCGAATACGATTCGGAGAAGAAAGCAGTATTAACTTTGTTTGAGCTTGAAACTTGGTTTACGGAGCTTGTGGTCAATATCTATCACCATACTGTTCACTCTGAACTTGGAATGACTCCGTTTGAGAAGTATAAAGAAGGAATTTTAGGGAATGACACTACTTTAGGTAGAGGACTTCCACCTAAGATAGAGCATGAACTACAGCTTAAAATAGATTTCTTACCCTATGAAGAGAGAAGCGTACAAAAATATGGGATCCAGCTTTTTGGCATTCTTTATTACCATGATCTTTTAAGAAAATGGATACGCCAACCTGATAAAACACGTAAAAACTCAAAACAATTTATTATCAAATACGATCCAAGAGACTTAAGCTCAGTATTCTTTTATGATCCTGATATGAAGTCATACATTACTATTCCGTATAGAAATTTGAGTCGACCTGCGATATCTCTATGGGAGCTAAGAGAAATCAAGAGAAGATTAGCGGACGCTGCCCCAACAAGTCAGGTTACTGAAGACGATATTTTTGAAGCTAGAATTAAGATGGCAAGTATTGTTGAAAATGCATCGAAAGAAACAAAAAAAATAAGACGCTTGAAACAAAAAGAGTCTGTCAGAGTAAAAGAATCTATTCCACAGATGGCTGTGAAAGCTGAGCAATTGAAAGAGGTTCATTTAGAAGAGTTTGAGGACTTAGAAGACTTTGATATTCAGCCATTCGAAGATATAGAGGAGTAGTATATGGAACATTTATCTGATAAAGCTCGAAGCTTAATAAGCGCTTCAAATGATGAAAAAATCTTCTATATGAATACAGATAGATGGATTGGCTATCCACGATCTCAAGAAGTTCTTAACAGCTTAGAGGATTTAATGTGCTATCCAAAGACAGATAGAATGCCAAACTTATTGATTATTGGTGATTCTAATAATGGTAAGACAAAAATATTAAAACAGTTCTTAAAACGTTATCCATTTGATATTGATGAAGATACTGCGCTCAATATTCAACCAGCTGTCATGGTATCAGCGCCTTCAAAACCAGATGAAAATAGTTTCTATATTCGTCTGCTCCAAGAGCTTCACACACCTTATGTAAAAAATGAAAGCGCGAGTGTCAAAAGAGAGCGGATTATTCGAGTATTGAAAAAGCGTCAAACTAGAATGCTAATTATTGATGAAATTCAACACATTATCGCAGGCTCATTTAACTCTCAAAGAAACCTGCTTAATGCGATAAAGGATTTAAGTAACACTCTTCAAATTCCAATTGTTGGCGCTGGTATTGAAGATGCTTTTAACGCTATTCAAGTAGACTCACAGTTAGCTAACCGCTTTCAGTTAGAAGTTCTACCAAGATGGAAAATAGACACCATAGATGACACTAAGAATTTTGCTAGATTAATCGCATCTATTGAACAAAGCTTAATATTACCAGAGGCCTCATATTTATATAAAAAGCCATATCTTGAAAAAATTCACTACTTAAGTGAAGGTCTGATTGGTGAAGTTTTTCAGATATTGAGAAAGTTAGCTATTTTCTCAATTAAAAACAATCAAACTTGTATCAACGAAGACACATTTGATTCTGTAACCTTGTCGCCACCTTCAAACAGACGCAAATTGTTAAGTCAGTTAAGATGAGCCGTAAATATCAAGGCTTAGAGCTATCATATAGATTACAGCTACTCCCTATATGTCAGGATGAACTGCTTAGATCTTGGATAATGCGAAATGCATTATTTCTTAACATGAAACCATCGCAGCTATCTACTATCATTTTCCAAAATACTGATATTTGGAAGTCAGATATTGATACTCAGCTTTCCGCTAAAAGTATTGAATCACTACTAAGCGCTGTAGAAATTAAAAAAGAAGATTTGGACAACACTTTAATTTCTTTGAACTGTAACTATTTTTACCCTCATTTGAATGATTCTAAACAAATAAAATGGGTTTTGAGCATTGGTGTTCATCAAAGAGATCAGAAAAGTAGTATTCAATATTGTCCATTATGCATATCTACAGATCAGGTTCCCTACTTTAGAACATACTGGCGGTTCGGGTTTTTAACAAGCTGCCAAATTCACAATATTTGTTTTCTAGATAAATGTTATAGCTGTGGTATCTCAATAGATTTAGTTCGTTATGATAAGAAAAATAGTGAACATTTTAAGCAAGTAGATTGTTTAAAATGCAGTCAATGCTCTTTCGACTTAAGGAATGCCCCAAAGATAAGACCTCATTACTATGAACTTAAAGCAAACCAAGAGCATTTTAACCTGTTAATCAAAGGCTATGGTAGTGTTGGCAACTTGAATTTCAATTATTCCCACATCTACTATGATGGTTTTAAACGGATTATGTCATTTCTACTCTGTAGCAAAAACGGAGTTGAGATGTTCAATTACATTATTGATATAAATAACTTGGACAAAAATTTTGTTGACAATAGAAGCTTAGTACGTCGGCATTCGGAGCCTGAACACCTATCACTTGATATGCGAAGAGTTAGCATCATTTTTTCATATTATGTAATGAAAGACTGGCCTATAAGCTTTATTAAAATTTGCAAAGAATTTGGAATTACCAAACGATTCATATACTCTCCACATCTTGATTATCCTTTTTGGCTAAAAAAGGTTTTAGACTTAGAGTTAGCTTAGGATGGAAGCTTTAATTGTCATAATACTAAGATATCTGACAGTTTCCTAAAAACTATATAACTGCCCATTGAGTTAAATACCTGCTCATACGAACATTAAAAATATCTATTTGTAAATTGGAGGAGGTAACTTTTTAAAGGTTTTCTGAATTGCCCTACGAACTACTTCTTAATTTAATACTATAATTCACTTTTAGTACGTAAAAATGATTTAAAACCAGAGGTTGTTATGAGTGAGTCTAATAGCAAAATATCATCTAATAACGAACGTCCAATTCTCGTAAGCCAAGAAGATATAGAAAATAGACGTCGTACTCATTCAGACGCACTTGCTAATTTTGCAGTCGATAATATCCCTATTAATCCTGATACTAAGCATATTTTTAATGACTATGTTGAGGGTAGAATTGTAACAACTAAAGAGGTAAAAGAGTTATTACATGCTCACTATACCAAAGCGCAGTCTCAAATTAATCAAAAGTAGAGCCTATAGCAATAGACTAGACCCTTTTAGCGGAACATTCATGAAAAAGTCTGAAGACCAAAAATCAGCTATTAATAACCTTCTAATCCTTGTAAGCCAAAAAGAGATGAATAAACGATAACGTATTAGCTCATATGGGCTTGCTAATTTTGCGGTCGATAATACTTCTGTAAACCCTGATACCAAATATATCCTCAATGATTATGTTGAAGGTAAGATTACAATGATTGGAGAAGTAGAACCTCTGTTACATACTCATTACACTAAATTAAAGTAGCTTTTTAGTCAGCTAAATTAGCTACAAACCAATTCGTCTATAGTTACATTCAACGCATCGCAGATCTCATACACCTTTTTCAGGGTAACATTCTTCTCCCCACGCTCAATATTACCCATATAGCTACAATTAATATCTGCTAACTCCGCAAGCTTTTCTTGCGAGATACCCTTAGCCTTTCTTACTTCACACACTCGTGTCCCAAATGCAATGATTCTCTTATCTTTTGTCATGTTTATGCCACTAGCAAAAGTGGAATTATTCGCAGTCGTAAGATAGAATATCCACGGGATATAATCCATATTTTGAGAATATTATGGAAACGCGGATTGAGTATCAGTTAGACATAACTGTAATCAATAGAATTATCTGTGCCAAGTACTGGTTATTTGAAACCGATGATTTTGTTTATACCGTCAAAGATATTAGTCAAAATTTTGGATTGAAAGCATATGAAGTGACTCAAGTAGCCCGAAAAAACGCCTACTTAATCGTATTTGACTATCAGTGTATAGATTGCAACAAAACGAGCCACTGCTGTACACGCAATGAGTTTAGACAATTAAGATTAGAGGACTGGCGCTGCGCTCAATGTCGAGAAATATACGATAAGAAAAGGTACAGGAAGTTTCAAGAGTTCTCTTTAGAACGAAGTCGCTTGAAAGAGCAATATAAAAGAGTCGTTATCAAAACATTGGAACGTCATAAAGCATCTCAAATGGTCAACATCCCTTGCTTAGACAAGCTGGATACAGTTGATAGTCTATTACTTGTTGCAACTATTGAAAGCCTTGGTTCAAAAGCATGGACAACGACAAAACCTTTATGTAGTGACCCAACATTAC